>CAZIQQ010000043.1:1614-14966 GCA_964541555.1 uncultured Bifidobacterium sp.
GCGTAGCCCTCCACCTGCGCAGCGGCCTGCGTGGCGGGTGACTGCGGGTCGGTGCTGGCCGCCACGAACGTGGTGACCGCCGTGGCGAACACCGTGCTGAGCAGTGCCGTGCCGATTGATCCACCCACCTGCTGGGTGGTGTTGACCATCGCCGATGCCACGCCCGAGTCGCTGGCCTTCACCCCCATGGTGCCCACCTCGAAGCAGCAGGCGAATACGAGGCCCAGGCCCAGGCCGGTGACCAGCAGGCCGGGCAGCACGTGGGTGACGTATGCGGTGTCGACCCCGATCTGAGTGAACAGCACGAGGCCGATCGTTCCGAGCACCATGCCCAGCGTCACGGGCAGTCGTGGACCCGTTTTCGGCAGCACCAGCGCGGTCGACGTGGTGGCGGTGAGCATGATCGCGCCGATCATGGGCAGGAATGCCAGTCCGGTCTTGATGGGCGAGTAGCCCAGCGTGGCCTGCAGGTAGTACGTGAGGAACAGGAACACCCCGAAGAGGCCCGCCGAGGCCAGCGTGAGTCCCAGGTAGGCACCGCCGCGGTTGCGGTCGGTGAGCACGCGCATGGGCAGCAGGGGCTCCTTCGTGCCGATCTCGATCCAGACGAAGGCCACCAGCAGCACGAGCGCCAGCACGAGCAGGCCGATGGTGATGCCCGACGTCCAGCCGTCGGTCTCGGCCTTCGTGAACCCGTAGACCAGCGCGAGCAGGCCGAGAACCGAGGTGATGGTCCCCGGGATGTCCAGCGACGCCCGGCCACGGCCCTGGTGCACCAGCAGCACGATCGCACCGATTGCGGCCGGCACGGCGAGGATCAGGTTCACCCACAGGCACCAGCGCCACGACAGGTACTCGGTGAGGATTCCGCCCAGCAGCAGGCCGAGCGCACTGCCGGCGCCCGCGATGGCCCCGTAGATGCCGAAGGCCTTGCCGCGCTCCTCGGGGTTGGTGAACGTGGTGGTGAGAAGCGAGAGGGCGGCGGGTGCCAGCAGCGCGCCGAACACGCCCTGCAGCGCGCGGGCGGTGACCAGCACGGTGAAGTCCTGCGCCAGTCCGCCGAGCGCCGATGCGACCGCGAAGCCGATGAGCCCCCAGAAGAAGACCCACTTGCGGCCGAGCAGGTCGCTCAGGCGCCCCCCGAACAGCAGCAGGCTTCCGAAGGCCAGCGCGTAGGCGGTGATGATCCACTGGCGGTTGGAGTCGGAGAACCCGAGGTCGGCCTGGGCGGAGGGAAGCGCGATGTTCACGATGGTGGCGTCGAGCACCACCATCAGCTGCGCCAGCCCGAGGATGGCCAGGATCGCCCAGCGCCGGCTGAACATCCGCTGTTCGGGGCTCATGCCCGCTGTCGCCGCCTGCGCCACGCCATCTCCTCGTCGGTCTCCGCCACCCGTCTCGTGGCGGGCACGGCGCCGCACGCTACCCGCTTGGTGGGGAATGCGATCCGAGTGTGGCCATCCCCCAGCGGACCGCCGCGATCATGCCCTCGACCCGGTCGAGTTCATCGCCGTCCAGCGCGCCCTTCGATGCCAGCATCAGCCACGGGCCCTCGGCCTCGACCAGGTCGACCGCCGGTATCACCCGGCCCTCGGCGAGGTCCTCCTGCACCTGCGGGTCGAAGACCGCGAACACCTGCACCGGGTCGGCGTCGTCTGCCACGCGAACCGAGAACCGCTCGCGGAAGAGATCGTTTTCGAGGTCTTCCACGCGCATCGCGCCCCATCCGGCCGTGGCGTCGTCGGCGCCCTTGAGCATGCGCCCCAGCCCCGAGCGCCTCACCAGGCGAAGTGGCGACATCGCCACCGGGTACTCGAGCAGGGCCACCAGGTGGTACGTGTAGGTGGTGGTGCGACGCCCCTTGCCGTCGTAGGAGTCGTCCTCGAAGCAGTGGTTGGCAATGCGCACGGAAGCGCCATCAACCGTGCCGGTCAGGACGTCGGTCACATAGCGGCGATCCCCGCGGCGCAGCAGGGGCGTGGCCTCGGGGAAGGGCTCGCCGGTGCCCTCGCCGTCTGCATCGCGACTCCAGTGGGTCCAGCCGTTCGCCGCCGCCCATTCGCCCATGATCTGCGACGACGCGCGCCTGCCCGCCGCCTGCCATGCGAACAGCGCCGCGAAGCCCAGTATGAGGACCGCGCCGACGAGGCCGCCCCCGATGGTCCAGGCGGTACCGCGGGGAGAGGCCGCGTATGCGCACAGGGGCACGGCGAGGGCGAGGCCCAGGAGCGTCCAGAGGATCGTCGAGCGCATGCGCGCCCGGGCCGCGGCCCAGCGCCTGCGGCGGTATTCGTCACGGGTGACTGTCACCCGGCAATCCTGCCCGAAAACGACGAAGGGCCCCTCCGGAGAGGGGCCCTTCGGGTACTTCCTGTGGACGCCTTGCGGCGTCCGCGGTTCAGACCGCCTGGACCTGCTGCGCCTGGGGACCCTTGGGGCCCTCACCGGCAACGAAGCTCACGCGCTGCCCCTCGTCGAGGGTGCGGTAGCCCGAACCCTGGATCTCGGAGAAGTGCACGAACAGATCCTTGCCCCCGTCATCGGGGGTGATGAAGCCGAAGCCCTTCTCGGCGTTGAACCACTTGACGACGCCTTCCGGCACGTTTTCCACCTTGTTCGGCGAGGCTTGCCACTGCTCGTCGAACTTGGGTACCGACGGCCTGCACGTCCACGCATTTCCTGCCCCTCACATAGGGGCTGCCGTGAACGCTAGTCCGAGGGTCGGCGACGTGCCCCCGAACGTGTTGCAGCGTCACTACTTGTCGCGTGTGCGTATGAAGGCCGTGAGGCCGAAGGCGCCGACGGCGGAGAGGCCCATGCGCCGGTAGAAGCCATCCGCATCGCGCTCGGCGATCAGCACCTGGTGGTGGAACGTCTTCATCGGGTAGTGGTCGAGCACGCCCCGCAGCAGCTGGCTGCCCACACCCTGCCTCTGGTTGTCGGGCAGCACCAGGATGTCGGCGATGTACACGGCGAAGGCGCCGTCGCTCATGGTTCGCACGAAGCCGATGACCGCGTCGTCCTGCACTGCCACCAGCGCGAGGTCGGCCCGCTCGATGGCCGTGCGCAGGCGCTCGGGCGCCCGCGCGTGGCTCCAGCGATTGGCCTCGTAGATGGCCAGGATCGCGTCGAAGTCGACGGCGACGTCGGCCTGCCGTATCTCCGTCTTTGCGCCGAGGGTTGTCAGCGGTCATCGCCTCCGTGACTTGGTACTGTCGCCCGCCGATGACCCCACCGCCGAGCGAACTCCCGGAACGGTACGACCCGGAGGCGACGGAGGCCCGATGGCAGTCGGTGTGGGACGCCGAGAAGGCCTTCCATGCCGAGCCCGTTGCCCGCGACGGCGAGGCCCCCGCCGTGCCCGACGCCCCGAAGGCGTACGTGCTCGAGATGCTCCCGTACCCCTCGGGCGAGATCCACATGGGGCACGTGAAGAACTACACCATGGGCGACGTGGTGGCGCACCACCGCCGGCGCACCGGGCACGTGGTGTTCCACCCCATGGGGTACGACGCCTTCGGCCTGCCGGCCGAGAACGCCGCCATCCGCACCGGTGAGCCCCCGGCCGAGGTCACGGCGCGCAACATCGCCAGCATCCGTGCGCAGCTGCGGCGCCTCGGCTTCTCGATCGACTGGGATACCGAGATCTCCACGGCCGATCCGGAGTACTACCGCTGGACCCAGTGGATATTCCTGAGGTTCCTGGAGAAGGGCCTGGTGGAGCGCCGCGAGGCCGCGGTGAACTGGTGCCCCGCCGACCAGACCGTGCTTGCAAACGAGCAGGTGGTGGACGGCCTGTGCGAGCGGTGCAAGAGCCCGGTCGAGCTGCGCCAGCTGCCCCAGTGGTTCCTGCGCATCACCGATTACGCGCAGGCGCTGCTGGACGACATGGAGCTGCTGGACGACTGGCCCGAGCGGGTGCTGACCATGCAGCGCAACTGGATCGGGCGGTCGGTGGGCGCGCGGGTGGAGTTCGCGCTGGACGACGGGTCGGCCACCATCCCGGTGTTCACCACGCGGCCCGACACCCTGCACGGCGCCACGTTCTTCCTGATGGCCCCCGAGCACCCGATGGTGCCCCGGCTGGTGGAGGGGCGGCCCGAGCAGGCGGACGTCACCGCATACGTGGGAACGGCTGCCCGCACCGCCGTGGCCGAGCGCAGCGCGGCCGAGCGCCCGAAGACCGGCGTGTTCACCGGCCGGCACGTGGTGAACCCGGTGAACGGCGAGCACATCCCCGTGTGGGTGGCCGACTACGTGCTGATGGACTACGGCACTGGCGCCATCATGGCCGTGCCGGGCCACGACGACCGTGACTTCGCCTTCGCCACCACCTTCGGCCTCCCCATCAAGCGGGTGATCGCCGAGGAGGGCGTGGACGCCGGTGCGCCGCTGGATGAGGCCATGACCGGCCCCGGGCGCCTGGTGAACAGCGACGTGCTGGACGGCATGGCCGTGGATGAGGCCAAGGAGGCCATGTGCGCCTGGCTGGCCGAGCGCGACCTGGGCGACGCCACGGTGGGCTTCCGCCTGCGCGACTGGCTCATCTCGCGGCAGCGCTACTGGGGCGCCCCCATTCCGGTGGTCAACTGCGATTCGTGTGGCGTGGTGCCGGTGCCGGATGACCAGTTGCCCGTGCTGCTGCCGCACATCGACGACTACGCGCCCAAGGGGCAGAGCCCGCTGGCCTCGGCCACCGACTGGCTGGCGACCACCTGCCCATCGTGCGGCGGCCCCGCGCGCCGCGAGACGGACACCATGGACACCTTCGTCGATTCGTCGTGGTACTTCCTGCGCTACACCGCGCCGCACTTCACAGGCGGGCCCTTCGACCGCGAGATCGCCGACTACTGGCTGCCGGTCGACCAGTACATCGGGGGCGTGGAGCACGCGATCCTGCACCTGCTGTACGCGCGCTTCTTCACCAAGGTGCTGCACGACCTGGGGCTGGTGGGAACCCGCGAGCCGTTCGCGCGCCTGTTCACCCAGGGGATGATCCACCACCAGGGCGCGAAGATGAGCAAGAGCCGCGGCAACGTGGTTCCGCCCGACGAGATCATCCAGCGCTTCGGCGCCGACACCCTCAGGCTGTACATCCTGTTCATGGGCCCCGCGGCCGATGACGCCGAGTGGGCCGACAGCGGGGTGGAGGGCCAGCGCAGGTTCCTCGACCGCGTGTGGCGCCTGGTGCGCGGGCTTCCCGGAGGCGCCGACCCCGGGCGCCCGGCCCCCGCCGACGTGGCGGACGACCCGGCCGCGCTGGCACTGGTGCGAAAGGCCGAGGCCACCATCGCGAAGGTGAGCCAGGACATCGGGGAGCGGTTCTCGTTCCACACGGCGATCTCGGCGATCCAGGAGCTGGTGAACCACGCCACGCGCGACGTATCGGAGGGCGCGCTGTCGTCTGCCGCCGGCGAGCGCGCGGCCTGGCACGCGGCACGCACCACCGTGTCGCTCATCTTCCCGTTCGCGCCCCACATCGCATCCGAGCTGTGGGAGGCCATGGGGGGCGAACGGCTGTGGGAGCAGCCGTGGCCCGAGGCCGACCCGGCGTTCCTCGTCGCCGACTCCGTGACGGTGGTGTTCCAGGTGAACGGCAAGCTGCGCGACAAGGCCGACGTCGATCCCTCGCTTGGCGAGGACGCGCTGGTGGAGATGGCCCTGTCGCTGCCGAAGGTGCAGGCGGCCATGGGTGGCGCCCAGCCCGTGCGCACCATCGTGGTGCCGGGCAAGCTGGTGAACGTGGTGGTGGCCGGGAAGTAGCGGTTCTGCGCGTGGGGTGTTGCAGCCCGTGCGCCCCCGGTGACAGCGCCACCCATACGGTGGCCCCATGGACCGGCTGCTGCCCTGGCTACGACGATCGGGGTGGGTGTACGGGCTGATCGCCCTGGTGCTGGCGGTCATGGCGTGGCGGTCCATGGGCGGCGGGGGCGACGGGGGGTCGACGGCCCCCGCCGCCCGGGTGGTGCGGCGCCCTGACGTGCCAAAGGTGACGCTGGTGCACGTGGCCGGCGCGGTGCGGCGCCCGGGCGTGTACCGCGTCGGCGGTGATTCGCGGGTCATCCAGGCGGTGCGCATGGCCGGGGGTCCCACGCGCGACGCCGATCTCTCCCGGCTGAACCTGGCTGCCCCGCTGTCGGACGGCCAGCAGGTGATGATCCCGGCCCGGGTTCGCCCTGTGGCGACCGGGTCCGCGGTGGGCGCCACTGGCGCCACCGGTGCCGCGGGCCCCATCAGCCTGTCGTCCGCCACCGCCGAGCAGCTGGAGGATCTCGATGGCGTGGGCCCGGCGCTGGCCGCGCGCATCATCGCCTGGCGCGACTCGCACGGTGGGTTCTCGTCGGTGGATCAACTGGACGAGGTGCCGGGCATCGGGCCCGCCCGAATGGAGGCCCTGCGGCCGAGCCTCGTGCCGTGATGCGCCTGCTGCCGCCGGCCATGCCGGCGGCGCTGGTGCTGGGCCTGGTGATGGGCACGTTCGGCCTTCCGGTGGGCCCGCCTGCGGTCGGCGCCGTGGTGCTGGCCGCAGCCGCCGCCGCGGGCTGGCGCACGCGACGCCCGGCGGTGGTGCTGCCGTTGGTGGCCTGCGCGCTTGTGTGCGCGGGCATGGCGTGGGGGGCGGCCCGGGTTGAGCAACTGCAGCCTGTGCCGGTGGAGCGGTTCGGCCAGGTGTCGGGTCGGGTCGTGGTGACCGGCATGGCGTCCCGTGGGCGCCAGACCAGCCGCATGCCGGTGGAGGTTCGTGACCTGCGAGGTGAGGGCGCCGTTCGGCAGGGCGCGCGGGTGCTGCTGGACCTTCCCCTGGATGCCCACCCGCCGGAGGTCGGACAGGTCGTGACGCTCTCCGGGCGTCTGGTTCCCGCCGCCCATGCGGGCTCACCTGCGTGGTGGGTGGCGTGGCTTCGGCGCCAGGGGGTATCGGCGCGCCTGCGGGCGCAGTCGTGGCGGCCCGCGGGCTGGCGTGGGGGCCCGGCGGGCGCACGCGACGCCCTGCGTCGCTGGGCTCACGCACACGCCGCCGCGGGGCTCACGGGCGACTCAGCGGCGCTCGTGACCGGCATGGCGCTTGGCGGTGGGGAGGGCCTGTCGGAGCAGGCGGCCACGCGCATGCGAGACGCCGGCCTGTGGCATCTGCTTGCGGTGAGCGGCCAGAACGTGGCGGTCATCGGCATCGGGGTGATGATCGCCCTGGGGGCCGCCGGGGTGGGGCGACGCAGGCGCATCGTGGTCGCGGGCATCGCGATGCTTGCCTACTGCCTGGCGTGCGATGGCGGTGCGTCGGTGCTGCGTGCCGGCGTGATGGGTGCCATCGGCGTGGCGGCCGACCTGCGCGGGGGCAGGCGGGCGCCGTGGAACGCGCTGCTGGTGACCCTGGCGATGATGCTGGTGCTCGATCCCCTGTCGATCGGGGATCCCGGGCTGCAGCTGTCGTTCGCCGCGGTGGCGGGCCTGTTCGCGGTAACGCCTGCGCTGGCGCAGTGGGGCCGGGGGGTCATGCCGGGCCGCATGGCCGACCTGGTGGCCCAGTCGGCGGGCGCGGGGTTGGCCACCGCCCCGGTTCTGGCGGTGGGTTTCGGCAGCGTGTCGGTGGTGGGACTGCTGGCCAACCTGATCGCGGTGCCGGCGGCGGGCCCGGTGGTGGTGGCCGCCATGCTCGGTGTGGTGGGGGACGCCCTGTGGCAGCCCCTCGGGGTGCTGCTGTCGGCGCTCGCCGCGCTGGGCGCGTGGCTGATCCTGGCGGTGGCCGGGCTGGCATCTGCGATACCCGGGGCCGTGCAGCAGGTACCCGCGTGGTCGGCGATACCGCTGGCCATGCTTGCCGCCCTGCCCCCGCTGGGGTGGTGGTGGCTGCGACGGCCACCGTCCGGCGTGCGCCTGATGCCGCGCGCGCGGTGGCCTGTCCGCCGTTGGCCCATGGCGGTCGGCTGCGGCGTGGCTGTGGCATGGGTGTGCGTGCCGATGCTGCCCGGATGCGGTGCGTCCCACCCGCCGGCGGGCCCGGCGCTGCGCATGTTCGACGTGGGCCAGGGCGCCTCGGTCGCGCTGCGCGATGGCCGGCAGGTGGGCCTGCTCATCGATGCCGGCCCGCCCGGCGACCCGGCGCCTGTCGTCGGCGCCCTCGACCGCATGTCTGCGACCGGGGTCGGGGTGGTGATGCTGAGCCACGGATCGGCCGATCACGCGGGCGGCGTGCGTGACCTGCTGGCCAGCACATCGGTGGGGCGCCTGCTGCTGCCCTGGGGTGATCGGAACTCACCACTGGTGCGCGAGTGCGAGCGCGATGCGCGTGGGCGCGGCATACCGGTGGACTGGGCAGATTCCGGCACCGAGGTGACCGTGGGCGCATGGACCGCCCGGGTGATCGGGCCCGTCGCGGACGGGGCGCCGGGCGGCGACCCGAATACGAGGTCGCTCGTGGTGCATGCGACGGCCGGAGGGCTGGCAGCGCTGGTGCCGGGCGATGCCGAGAGCCCGGTGCTCTCGCGCCTGCCCCTGCCGCGCGTGGACGTGCTGCAGGTGGCCCACCACGGGTCGGAGGATCCGGGCCTGCCGGACGTGCTGGCCCGTCTGCACGCGACGGTGGCCCTGGTGTCGGCCGGGCGCGGCAACCGGTTCGGTCATCCCCGCGCGGGCACGCTGTCGGCCCTCGGGGCTGCCGGAGCCCGCGTGCTGCGTACCGACCTGGGCGGTGACATCGACGTGTCCCCTGGGCGTGGCGGCATCGTCGTGCGACAGGGGTAGCCTTGGCGCGTGTCCGGCAAGGAGCCCCTCAAGCCCGTCTACTGGATCCACGGCGAGGACCGCGCGAAGGTCGACACCGCCGTGCAGCGCCTGCTGGCCCGGGTGGAGCAGGAGGGTGGCATGCCCGCCGAGAGGTTCGAGGCCACCGACGTACCCGCCACCGAGGTGCGCGCCGCCTGCGAGGCGCTGTCGTTCGGGGGCACGCGGTTGGTGCTGGTGCGCCGGGCCGACCAGTGGAAGGCGGCGGACGTCGAGCCCCTCATCGAGTACCTGGACGACCCGGTGCCCACCACCTGCCTGGCGCTGGTGGGCGAGGGCGCCCCGACCCCGCGCATGCTGAAGGCCGTCGAGGCGGCCGGCCAGTTGCTGGCCTACGGCCCCCCGCCCGAGAAGCGCGGCAACGAGAAGGCGCGCGCGAAGTGGTTCCGTGAGTTCGTGCAGGGCGAGGTGAAGAAGCGCGGCAGCAGCATCAGCGCGGCGCTGGCGGACGATGTGGTGCGTCGCGCGGGTCGGGCGGGCACCGATTCGGGCCACCTGGCGAACGAGGCCGCCAAGCTGGCCCTGGCGGTGGGCGACGGCCCGGTGACGAAGGACGATGTGGAGTCGCTGGTGGTCGTGGACCCCGAGGCCAAGGCCTACCTGCTGGGCGACCTCATCGTGGCCGGTGACTCACGCGCGGCTCAGGACCTGCTGGCAGACCTGGCCGGGGGCAGCGACACCACCGACCCCATCGTGATCCACCGCCTGCTTGCCCGGCACTTCCGCGCCATCGCCGTGGCTCAGGCGCCCGGGGCGGGCCAGGACGACGTGGAGCGCATGACGGGCCTCAAGGGGTATCCGGCGCAGAAAGCCGTGGAGCACGCGCGCACCATCGCCCCCGGGGCGGGGGAGTGGTGCGTGGCCAGGCTCGCCGACCTCGAACTGGACCTTCGGGTGTCATCGCTCACCGACCTCGGCACCTCGCGCGGCGATGGCGAGCGCATGGTGCTGGAGCTCGGCGTGCGCGACCTGATCGGCGCCTGCCGGGGCCGCTAGGCGGCCCGGGGGGCTACGCCGCCGACTTGGTGACCAGGCGCGCCACGCGCGCCTTGCGGCGGGCGGCGGTGTTCTTGTGCATGGCCCCGCGGGCGGCCGCGCGGTCGATGGTCTTGATCATCTCGGAGGCCTGCTCGGGGGTGATCGACTCACCCGAGTCGGCGGCAGTCGAAAGGCGCTTCATGCCGCTTCGCACCGTGGAGCGGTAGCGGATGTTGGTGTCCCTCTGCTTGAGGGAACGGCGGTTGCGCTTCTTCTGCTGCTTGATGTTGGCCACGCGTGATTCTCCGATTCCGGTAGGTCGGCCGGGTATCGTAGCAACGGATGATCGAAGCGACGCCGCGAGCGTGACCGAAACAGGAAACGGCCAGCGCCGACGCGGCGGCGGGCTCGGCCGGTCGACGGCGCTCTTCTCGTTCTGGACGGCGGTCAGCCGCGTGGCCGGGCTGGTGCGGGAGATCCTCGCGGCCGCCCTGTTCGGCACCGTCGGCACCATCAACGCGTTCGTCATCGCGTTCCAGGTGCCGAACCTGCTGCGCAGCCTCGTGGCCGACTCGGCCATCTCGGCCGCCATGGTGCCCATCTACACGCAGTTGCAGGAGCAGGGGCGAAACAGGGATGCCCAGCGCCTGGTGGGCGCCCTTGCGAGCGTGGTCACGCTGGGCCTCGGGGCCATCACCGTGCTGGCGATCATCATCTCGCCGTGGATGATGCCCCTGTTCGCACCGGGGCTCGACGCATCGCTGCAGGACGACGTGGTGTGGCTGGCGCAGCTGATGTTCCCGATCGTGCCCCTCCTCGGGCTCACCGGCATCGTCTCCGGCGTGCTGCAGGCCGAGGGCAGGTTCACCCCCACGGCGTTCGTGCCCGTGCTGTGGAACGCCGTGATCATCGTGGCGCTGGGCGTGTTCGCCCCGTTCGCCCCGCCCGACAACCGCATCTGGATCTACGCGCTGGGAATCCTGGCCGGCACGCTGGCCCAGTTGCTGTACCTGCTGCCGAAGTTGAGTGGGCTCGGGCCGTTCCCGATCTCCCTGGGCCTCGGCAACCGCCTTGTGCGCCGCGTGCTGGTGCTGATGCTGCCGGTCACGGTCGGGCTGGGGCTCATCAACATCAACGCCGTGGTGGACGGCATCTTCGCCACGCTGGTGAGCGACCAGGCGCCCAGGGCCATCGACGCCGCGTTCCGCCTGTACATCCTGCCCCAGGGCGTGTTCAGCGTGGCCATCGCCACCGTGCTGTTCCCGACCATCAGCCGCATGGCCGCCAACAAGGACTTCCCGGGCCTGCGCGACTCGGTGGCATCGGGGCTGCGGCAGATCTTCTTCCTGCTGCTTCCGGCATCTGCGTTCCTGATGGTGCTGGCCGAGCCGGTGGTGCGGCTGGTGTACCAGCGCGGGGCCTTCGACGGCTACTCCACGCTCATCACGTCGGACGCCCTGTTCTTCTTCACGATCGGCCTGGTCTTCAACGGTGCCAGCCTGCTGCTGATCCGCGCGTTCTTCAGCCTGCAGCAGCCGTGGCTGCCCACTGCGGTGGCGGGCGCCGGGGTGCTGCTGAACGCCGGGCTGAACGCGATCTTCTACCAGCCCCTGGGCGTCGGCGGCATCCCGCTGTCGACGTCGATCACCAGCCTCGCCACGTTCCTCGTGCTCGTCTACTACCTCAGCGAGCGCACCGGCCGCATCGACCTGCGGTTCGTGGCGGAGGGCTTCATGCAGGCACTTGGTGCTGCCCTGGCGGCCGGGCTGCTCGGCTGGCTCACATGGCGCGTGCTGGACGACGCCCTGGGCCGGTCGCTGATCGCCCAGCTGATCGCCGTGGGCGCCGCCGCCGTGGCCACGCTCGTGGCCATCGTCGCGGCGGCCCGCGCCATGAACATGCCCGAGATGACGGCGATACTGCGTGTGGTCAGTCGCCGCCGCCGACTGCGATAGGGTCGCGCCCGTGGATCAATCGCACATCCGGAACTTCTCGATCATCGCCCACATCGACCATGGGAAGTCGACCCTGGCGGATCGCATCCTGCAGATAACGGGCGCCGTGAGCGAGCGTGACATGCGGGCGCAGGTGCTCGATTCCATGGACCTCGAGCGCGAGCGGGGCATCACCATCAAGGCCCAGGCCGTGCGGGTGATGTACACGGCCGACGACGGCGAGACCTACCAGCTCAACCTGATCGACACGCCGGGCCACGTGGACTTCTCGTACGAGGTGTCGCGCAGCCTCGCGGCATGTGAGGGCGCGCTGCTGGTGGTGGATGCCAGCCAGGGCATCGAGGCCCAGACCCTGGCCAACGCATACCTGGCCATCGAGGGCGACCTCGAGCTGGTGCCGGTGCTCAACAAGATCGACCTGCCGGCCGCCGACCCCGACCTGCACGCGCGCGCCCTGGCCGACCTCATCGGCGACGACCCCGGGAACGTGCTGCGCATCTCTGCGAAGACCGGGCAGGGCGTGAAGGATGTGCTCGAGGCCATCGTCACGCGCATGCCGCCGCCGCACGGCGACCCCGACGCCCCGCTGCGCGCCCTGGTGTTCGACTCGGTGTACGACCAGTACCGCGGCGTCGTGGCCTTCGTGCGAGTTGTCGACGGCGAGATCCGCACCGGGCAGCAGGTGCGCGCCATGGCCACCTCGAGCGACTTCGCCGCCGAGGAGGTCGGCGTGATGTCGCCGGTCATGACCCCCATCGGCACCCTGTCGGCGGGGGAGAGCGGCTACATCGTGACGGGCCTGAAGAGCCTGGTCGAGCTGCGGGTGGGTGACACCCTGACCCTTGCGGGCGCGCCCGCGGCCGAGGCCCTGCCGGGCTACCGCGAGGCCAAGCCCATGGTGTTCTGCGGCCTCTTCCCGGTTGACTCCGACGACTACCCCGACCTCCGTGACGCCCTCGAGAAGCTGTCGCTCAACGACGCCTCGCTGGTGTGGGAGCCCGAGACCTCCCAGGCGCTCGGGTTCGGGTTCCGCTGCGGCTTCCTCGGCCTGCTGCACATGGACATCATCCGCGAGCGGCTCGAGCGCGAGTACGACCTCGACCTCATCACCACCACGCCCAACGTGGAGTACCTGGTCACCACCACGGTCGGCGACGTGCTCGAGGTGCGGTCGCCGGTCGACCTTCCCAGCCCCAATCACATCGAGCAGATCGAGGAGCCCTACGTGCGCTGCACCATGCTGGTGCCGCAGGACTTCGTGGGCGCGGTGATGGGGCTGTGCCAGGAGCGCCGGGGCTCGTTCGTGACCATGACGCCCATCGAGAACCGCCAGCAGGTGGTGTACGACATGCCGCTGGCCGAGATCGTGCTCGACTTCTACGACCAGCTGAAGTCGCGCACCCGCGGGTACGCATCGCTCGACTACGAGATGATCGACGGGCGGGTGAGCCCGCTGGTGAAGCTGGACATCCTGCTGGCCGGCGAGCCCGTGGACGCGCTGTCGATGATCGTGCACCGCGAGAGCGCCTATGCCCGCGGCAAGGGCCTGGTGGAGCGCCTGAAGGAGACCATCCCGCGCCAGATGTTCGAGGTGCCGGTGCAGGCCGCGATCGGCGGCAAGATCATCGCCCGCGAGAC
>CAZIQQ010000044.1:0-14221 GCA_964541555.1 uncultured Bifidobacterium sp.
TAGCGCACGGAGGTCCGGAGGTCCCCGGGCCAGGCGTCGTGGTCGACCATCCAGGTGGCGCCGGCCAGGGCGATGAGAACGTGCGTGATGACGATCACGAGGATGAGCGGCGCCGGCCGCGACGTGCCCACCCACTCGCCGATCAGGTCTCCCAGCGCGAACGCCGGCCAGGCCCTGCGCCCGAACCGGGCCAGCAGCACCATGCCCACCGCCGACACGAGGAATACCGGCGAGGCATCCAGCGGCGTGATGGTGATGCGGAATGACACCACGGTGGCCACCGCCGTGGCTGCCGCGATGAGCAGCAGGGTGATCCAGCGGGGGTTCAGTGCGCGGATGGAGCCAACTCCGGGAGACGCCACCTCGACGGGATGGCTGATGGGCGATCCAGGACTCGAACCTGGGACCTCATCCTTATCAGGGATGCGCTCTAACCACCTGAGCTAATCGCCCGCGGCGCGGGACCATAGCACCGGAGCGGCCCCACCACCGTGTCTATGATCGGGGCATGCAGGAGATGGTCATCTACGGCGTCAGCTTCGACATGGTCGGGAAGCAGCCCATCGTGCTGCTCAAGACCGTCGATGGCAACCGGTTCCTGCCCATCTGGATCGGGCACGCGGAGGCCGCGGCGATCCTGATGAAGCTGCAGGGCACCGAGTCGCCCCGCCCGATGACCCACGACCTCATCACCGAGATGATCGACGGCCTCCAGGCCGAGGTGTCGAAGGTGACGGTCACCGAGATGCGCGACAACACCTTCTACGCGCTGATCCAGCTCAGCACCACGGGCCCGGACGTCGAGGTCGATGCCCGCCCCAGCGACGCGATCGCCGTGGCGGTGCGTACGGGTGCCCCCATCTTCGCGGCGGATGACCTGCTGGATGAGAACGCCATCGAGTTCGAGCACGAGCCCGAGGACGATGAGGACATGGTCGAGAAGTTCAAGGAGTTCCTCGACCAGGTGACCCCGGAGGACTTCGCCGACTAGTGGGTCAGTCGGCGGTCTCGCGCTTGGTCAGCTCGAGCACGTGCCCGTAGATCTCGGTGAGCCCGTCGTCCGACAGCGGCCCCTTGTTCGCCCCGCGCAGGTAGCGGTGCATCCACTCCTCGCGGGAGGGGTCGACGAACCCCAGCCCGCGCTCCTCCTTGTAGCCGCGCAGGCGGGCGACCAGGGTGAGGCGCTGATTGATGGCCTGGATCAACTTGAGGTCGTTGTCGATGATCTGGTCGCGCATCTGGCGGATCACGACGTCCTCGGTGGACGAAACGGGGTCATTCGGCATGCGGGAAACCCTATCCCAGGGGGCCTGGCGGCTGGCCGCGAACGTCCGCGGGGTCTAGCCTTCGTGGACCGATGTTCGATATCTCCCCAATCCAGATCATCATCGTCCTCGTGATCGCCGTGCTGGTGCTCGGCCCCACGAAGCTGCCGGAGTTCAGCCGCGCGGTGGGCAAGGGCATCCGTGACTTCAAGGACACCCTGAGCGGTGACCGGCACGACGACCCCGCGCCCGCGCCCACGCCGGCCGCCCAGGCCGCCCCGGTGACCACCGCGACGGCCGGCACGCCCGAGCAGCCCACCACCGCGCCGGACGTGCTGGAGGGCATCGTGGTCAGCGGAGACGCACCGCCCACGGAACGCCCGCCCGCGACGGGGTAGCGCATGGGCCGCCTGTTCGGGCGCATCGGCGTCGGCCGCGTCGACCCCGACGACAAGCTGAGCGTCGTCGAGCACCTCACCGAGCTGCGCAAGCGGCTCTTCATCGCCGTGATCACGCTGGCCGTGGCGTTCGCCGTGCTCTACGTGTTCAACGAGTGGCTGCTCGACGTGCTGCTCGAGCCCCTGTCGCCCGAGTACCGCAGCCTGCTGGCGCTGTCACCCACCGAGCCCTTCCTGGTCATCCTCAAGGTGGTGTTCGGCGCATCGGTGCTGGTGACCCTGCCGGTACTGCTGTACCAGCTGTACGCGTACGTGGTGCCGGCCATCGGGGACCAGACCCGCAGGAAGATGCTGGCGGTCGTGGGCGGGGTGTCGGCCCTGTTCATCGGCGGCGTGTTCTTCGTGTACTACCTGGTGCTGCCGGTGGCGCTGCAGTGGTTGCTGGGATTCGCGGGCAACGACTTCGAGGTGGCCCTGCGCGCGAACGAGTACTTCTCGTTCGCGCTCACGCTGATGCTCGCAGGCGGCCTGGTGTTCGAGGTGCCCATCGCGATGCTCGTGCTCGCGCGCATGGGACTGGTGACGGCCTCGCAGTTCCGCCGGGGCTGGCGCATCGCCATCGTGGTGATCGCGGCCATCGCGGCCGTCCTCCCGGGCGGGGACCCGGCCAGCATGCTGCTGCTGATGGTGCCGCAGATCATCCTGTACGCGGTTGGCATCTGGCTGGCATCCGTGTTCGGGCGGCCGGCGCCGTGGGCCTCGGAGACCACCTCGACCGAGGTCACCGAGACGCCCGCGTAGTCAGTCGCCGCCGGCTGACGACTCCCGCAGGGAGTGGCCGGTGAGCACGATGAACAGGTCCTCGAGGGTGGCCCGGCGCTCGGCCACGAGGTCCCATGCCACCCCCGTGGCATCGGCCCGCAGCCGCATGTCGTGGGCGCTGTCGCCGAAGGCCATCACCACGTCGCCCTCCACGAGGTGCCGGGGGCTCGTGGCGGCTGCCAGCACGGCCGCCTGGGCGGGTGCGGCGCGCATCTCCAGCACCTCGGCCCCCACGCGCTCGCGCACCAGCGCGGCGGGCTGCCCCTGGCAGATGACCACGCCGTGGTCGATGACCACCAGCCGGTCGCAGAGGCGCTCGGCCTCGTCCATGTAGTGCGTGGTGATGACCACGGAGGTGCCGCCTGCCCGCAGGTCGCGCAGGCGCTCCCACACCAGTCGCCGCGCCTGGGGATCGAGGCCGGTGGTGGGCTCGTCGAGCAGGATCATCTCGGGCTCGTTGATGAGGGCGCGGGCGATCTGCAGGCGCCTCTGCATGCCCCCCGACAGCTTCATCACGGTTTCGTCGGTGCGCTCGTGCAGGTCGACGAAGCGCAGCAGCTCGAGGGCCCGTGCCCGGGCGTCGTCGCGGCGCATCCCGAAGTAGCGCCCGTACACGAGCATGTTCTCGAGCACGGTGAGCTCGAGGTCGAGGTTGATCTCCTGGGGCACCACGCCCAGCCGCGCCTTGAGATCGCGCGGCTCGCGGTCCGGGTCCATTCCCAGCACGGCCAGCTCGCCGGCATCGCGTGAGGAAAGGCACGCGAGCATGCGCATGGTGGTCGTCTTTCCCGCGCCATTCGGCCCGAGGAACCCGAAGCACTCACCCCGGTGCACCTCGAGGTCGATGCCGTCCACCGCCACGCGCGATCCGTAGGCCTTGCGCAGACCCCGGGCGTGCACCGCGGGCCCGGCCATGCGGTGGCTAGGCGCGGGGCGCGCCGACGTTGACGGAGCCGCGGATGGTCATCTGCAGGCCGTCGGCCAGGCCGATGGTGGGCTCCCAGCCCAGGATTGCCCGGGCACGCGTGATGTCGGGCTGGCGCACCGCGGGGTCGTCCTGCGGGAGGGCCTCGTAGACGATCTCCGACGGCGACCCGGTGGCCTCGAGCACGGCCTCGGCCAGCTGGAGGATCGTGTACTCCTCGGGGTTGCCGATGTTCACCGGGTCGTGCTCGTCGCTGCGGATGAGCCGCACGAGGCCCTCGATGAGGTCGGTGACAAAGCAGAACGACCGCGTCTGGCTGCCGTCGCCGAACACCGTGAGCGGCGCGCCCTCGCCTGCCTGGCGCAGGAACGTGGGGATGGCCCGGCCGTCCTTGGGCCTCATGCGCGGCCCGTACGTGTTGAAGATGCGCACGATGTGCGTGTCGACGCCCTGCTGGCGGTGGTAGGCCATTGTGAGAGCCTCGGCGTAGCGCTTTGCCTCGTCGTACACCCCGCGCGGGCCGATGGGGTTCACGTGCCCCCAGTAGTCCTCGCGCTGCGGGTGCACCTGCGGGTCGCCATACACCTCGCTGGTGGATGCCAGCAGGAACCTGGCGCGGTGCTTCTTGGCCAGTCCCAGCGCGTTGTGCGTGCCGTACGAGCCCACCTTGAGGGTGTGCAGGGGCAGGCGCAGGTAGTCGATGGGGCTGGCGGGCGACGCCAGGTGGAAGACCTCGTCGAGCGCCTCGCCGATCTCGAGGTGGCGCGTCATGTCGTGCTCGAGGAACACGAAGTCGCCCGACCGGATGTGTTCGATGTTCTCGAGCGTGCCGGTGTCGAGGTTGTCGACGCAGATCACCCGGTGGCCGTCGGCCAGGAGGCGATCGCAGAGGTGGGAGCCCAGGAAGCCGGCTCCGCCCGTGACGAGTGAGGTGGGCATGGCGGGGAGGCTAGTGAAGTGGCCGGATCAGCCGACCGCGGCCACGGCGCCCATGACGTCGTCTGCCGACCCCGGGGACATCACCACCCGGGTGCCGCCGGACCCCTTCACCACGAAGGCGGGCGATGACCCCACGCGCGACGCCCGGGCCTCGGCCCGCACGGCGGTGAGCTGCCGGTAGCAGGCACGGCCGGTGGCGCCCTGTACGAACCTGCTCACGGCCAGGCCGCTGATGCGCCTGCCGATGCTGCGCAGGGTGGCGGTGCTGAGCCAGTCGCCGTCGATGGTGCTGCGCGCGGTGGCCAGCGACTGGGCCACCTGCCATGCCCGGTTCTGCTGCGATGCGGCGACCAGCGCGCATGCGGCCTCGGTGCTGTTGGCGTCACGACCCGTCATCAGTGGGCGAAGCATGACGGTGCCGAAGCCGCCCGTGGTCATGCGCGACAGCACCGTGGGCACGATCGTCAGGTGCGCGGTGGCACTGGCCAGGTCCCCGAGGTCGACGAAGTAGCTGACCTCCACGGCACCCCTGCGGCCGGCGGACATCCCCGACGTGGGCATGGACCTGGGCACGGTTGTGGTGGGCGTGGTGGTGGCACCGCCGCCCCGGGTGCTCCCGCTGGCGGCGCCTGCGGCGGGGGTGCCCCCGCTGCCCGTGGATGGTGCCCCCCCTGATGAGCCTCCGGATGAGCCACCCTGGCCCGGCGGCACGATGGGATTGCGCGGCGCCACCGGGGCGCCCGGGGTGACGGGCGTGGGTGGCCTCGGCACTGAGGGCGGCGTGATGATGGGATTCCCGCCACCGTTGCCGCGGCCGCTGCTGCCACCGCTGCTGCCACCGCTGTTGCCCCCGCTGTTGCCTCTGCCGTTGTTGCTCTCGCCTCCCCCGCGGGCAGGCGTGCCGCCGCGATCGAACTCGCCTGCGCGATTCGACGGCCGGTCGGACGAGGCGCTCGCGATGCCCGTGGCACCGGCCGCGAGGGAGATGGCGGCCGCGGATACGAGCAGCAGATTCCGGGGAGTGCGGGGTATCACCCCACGAATATGACCGATTTCGGCGGAATCCCCGGGCGAGCGGGGGATTCGCACACAATCTCCTTACAAGGCGTTCCGGGGCACCACTGCGTCGGTGGCGGGGTGCTCGGGCACGCCCGCGGGCACCGGGCGCCTGCTCGCCGAGAGGCCCGCGACAGCCCACGAGATGCGCAGGAAGTGGGCGCCCCCGGCGAGGCCCGCGTGCATCGACTGACCTGTGGATGCCCGCATGAGCACGGGGATCTCCTCGATGCGAAAGCCCTCACGATGCATGTGGATGAGCATGCTGGTCTCGGTGAGCCCGCCGGGGAATCCCCGTTCGGCGACGTGCGCGGCGGCGGCGGCGGACATGGCCCTGAGCCCCGATGTCGGGTCGGTGACGGCGATGCCCCCTCCGACCCGCGCCATCCATCGGCACGCGGCCATCCCCGCCCGCCGCAGGAGCGGGATGCGATACCCCGGCGATGGACCGAGGAACCGCGACCCGAGCACGATGTCGGCGCGTCCGAGGGCGCCGAGGAGGCCCGGCAGGTCGCCCGGTCGGTGCTGGCCGTCACCATCCATCTGCAGCACCGCACCGACGGGGCCGCCCATGGCCTCGCGGTACCCGGCGTGAAGCGCGCCGGCGTATCCCGCCCTGCGGCGAAGCGACACCACGTCGGCGCCCTGGTCGCAGGCGATGCGCGCGGTGTCGTCGCGGGATGCGTCGTCCACGACGATCAGCCGTGCCCCCGGCAGCGCGTGCCTGGCTCCGGCGACGACCTCGCCGATGGTGCCCTGCTCGTCGCGCGCGGGAATGATGACGACCGCCTGCATCCCGTCGGACGATACGCGACGGGTCAGGGACCCCACCTCCATATGACAGCGCGCCCCACTCGTGCCACCTCCGTCAGCTGGCCCCGGGGAATCGCATCGATGGCGCTGCGCGCGAGGCCCCAGTTCGACGGCCACCCCGAGGTGGCCCGAACGGGGCCGGTCACCAGGTAGCCACCCCGGTAGTCAGCGGGGTCGGGCAGTGGCTCGAGCCGGCGCGCCCGCGCCCGCCCGGCGGCGTCGAGGTACGCGGGGTCGATGGAGCGCCGCACCACGAGCCGGCCGCGCGGGAGGAACGCGTTGAGCTTGGCCCACCACGTGTAGTCGGCGGCCAGCACAGGCGCGCGCGGCAGATCGCGCATGGCATTCGCCACCGCCGACACCAGCACCACGTTGGTGCTGCGATGGCCCGATTCCATGCGCGGGCGCATGACCATCACCGTGACGATGGCCAGTGCGGGCACCATCAGCGGGCTGGCGCGCCCGTCGAGGGCGATGGCGATGAGCAGGGCGGCGGGAACGGTGAGCAGGGTGAGGAACCTCACGGGCTTGTCGACGCTCACCAGCGTGCCGATCTCGAGGTAGATGAATCCCCACGCCAGCCACGCGGCGGGCAGCAGCGCGGCGCGGTCACGCCGCACGATGGCCACCGCGCCCGCGATGAGCACCACGGGCAGGATGAGGAAGAGGGGCGAGCCCGGGTCGAGCACGCCGGTGACCATCTGGGCCAGGTAGGGGGTGGTGGCGTCCCACCCCTCGATGGGCGAGCGGAACGACCCCGCCCCGGCGGTGGTGGTGAGCGGCCACAGCGGCCGCCCGTCGAAGGCGAACACCACGACCTCGGCCAGGGGCACGGCCACGAGCCCGGCGGCCAGGGCACCCCAGCGCCTCCACGCCCCGCGCAGCGCCGGCCATGCGGCCAGCACGATGACCGGCAGCATCACCACGGCCGTCTCGCGTGCCGACCACGCAGCGCCGACCAGTGCACCCGCGGCCGCCAGCCACCAGGCGGCCCGGCCCGATCTCCGTGCCCGCAGCCCCGCCCACACCGCCAGGGCCACGAATGCGGGCATGACGGCGTCCGGGCGCAGGCGGGTGGCCCACAGCACCTCCACGGGTGCCACGGCCACGAGCCCGGCGGCCACCAGCGCCGGGCGCCTGCCGGCGATCTGGCGGCCCACCAGGAATGCCGCCACGATTGACAGCAGCGAGCAGGCGAGGGGCCATGCGACCGCCCGGTAGTCGTCGGCGCCCGCGATGCGGAACACCAGGGCGACCGGCCACAGGAACACCGCGCGGGCCCCGAACCATTCGGCCTGGCCATCCGGCAGGGATCCCCCGGCCAGGTTCTGGGCCACCGCGACGTATGCGGCGTCGTCCGAGCCCAGGCCGAACCCCAGTCCACCGAACGCCCAGATGCGGATGGCCGCCCCCAGGGCGATGAGGGCTGCCAGGGCAAGGCCCGTGAGCGCGCGCACGTCGCGCGCCACGGTGACCGCCGTGCCCCGGATGGCGCGCCTCCAGCGGCCCGCGGCCGATCCCGACGCCCGCCGCAGGCGTCGCGTGCGCGGCTCCGGGCGGGCGAGGGGGTCGGGCCTGCGGGTGCTCACCGGCGGCGCGAGAACGACAGGTTGCGAAGCGACGACCGCGCATCGGCGAACTCGCGCGGTGCCACCGTGCGGGCGATGGCCACGAAGGCCACGCCGCCCACCGCCGCCACCACGGCCAGCCATGCCGCCGCCCCCCAGAAGGTGCTGCTGTCGGTGGGCATGAGGAATGCCGGCACCAGTGCGATGACGCCGGCCGCAAGCCCTGCCCCGAGGATGCGCCCCTGCTGCACGCCCAGCGCCCGCAGCGACAGCTGCGGCGTGCGGCGCCGCAGGAACCACAGGGTGATCCCTGTGTTCACGTACACGGCGATCGCGCTGGCCAGCGCCAGCCCCGCCTGCTCGAGCGGGCCCAGGAACACCAGGTCGAGCCCGATCGTGAGCACCACGGTGATGATGGTGGCGACCATGATCTCGCGGGCGTGGTTGCCTGCCGACAGGGTGCGGTTCAGCAGGTACCCGATGAAGTTTCCCCACACGGCGATGCCGTAGAACACCAGTGGAGCGGAGATCTCGGCCACGCAGGCCGAGTCGCACTTGCCGCGCCCGAACGCCACCTGCGAGATCTCGGTGGCCCCCAGGGCCATGAGGATCGACAGGGGAATCGACACGAGCGCCAGGATGCCCGCGGCGCGACGGAAGGCGTCGACCCCCTCGTCCCTGCGGCGCTCCGCGAAGAACCGGGCGATCAGCGGGAACAGTGGCGTGAGCAGGGGAAACAGCAGCACCGTGCGCGGCGCCGAGCCCAGGGCGTTGGCGAACGAGAGCGCCGCGTTGCGTCCCGCCTCGAGCGACGAGGCGAAGAGCTTGTCGGTGAAGGAGTTGACCTGCTGAAGGATCGACGCCGCCGCCACGGGGATGGCCAGCACGGCAACCGAGCCCAGCCGGGGGTGGGAGAGCGCCACGCGGAAGCCCCCGCCCGCCCGGGACTCCCGGATGAACTGCGGCAGCTGCAGCAGCACCTGCAGCAGGGCGCCCAGCGCCACGCCCCAGGCGGCAGCGGTGATGCCCAGGCTGCCGGCACCCAGGATGACGCCGGTGAGGATTCCCGCGTTGAACGCCACGCCCACGGCGGCGGGCCCGGCGAAGCGCCCGTGCACCTGGAGGATCGCCGTGAACATGGCCGAGAAGCCCTGCAGCATCAGCGCAGGGGCCATGATGCGCAGCAGCTCCGATGCGATGGCGGCGCGCTCGGGTCCCATGTCGAAGAACCAGACGGGGAACTCCGGGAAGATGGCCACGATGCTCGTGAGCGCCACGAGCACGATTCCGATCCAGCCGGTGATGGCCCAGATGAGGCCCCACGCGCTCTGCGCGCCCTCGCGCTCGCGTTCCTGCTGGAACACGGGGATCATCAGGGTGGTCAGCACGTAGAGCAGCACCGCGGCCACGGTGTTGACCACGAACAGCGCGTTGACCAGGGCGTCGGTGTCGGCCGTGGCGCCGTACACACCCGCCAGCACGATCTCGCGCACGAACCCGAGCACCCGGGAGAGGATCCCGAACAGCGCGACGACGGCGGCCGCGCGCGCGACCTGCCGGATGCTCATGGCGTCGGCTTCATCCCGTACAGGGTGCGCACTCCGGTGAGCACCAGCAGCCCGTCGATGCCGGTGGCGGGCGTGTACCGGCCGTCAGGGAAGGTGAACACCCTGCGCCCGGTCCTGGCGTCGAGCGCGTAGGTGCGGCCGTTGCGCGGGATGCGCGCGATCGTGGAGAACCACACGAGGTCGCCGATGACCGTGGGCGACCCGGCGATGCGCTCTCCTGCGTCGAAGGCCCAGCGCACGCCCCCGGTGACGGCGCTGAGCGCGTAGAGCTTCTTGTCGTACGAGCCCACGTACACGGTCTCGTCGCTGACGGCGGGGCTCGAGTAGGCCCAGTCGCCCACCACGCGCACCCATGCGATGGAGCCGTCGTCGGCGTCCAGCGCCAGGATGCGGCGGTTCACGTTGCTCGCGTAGATGCGCCCGTAGGCCGCGGCCGGGTTGGCGTAGAAGGTGCCCGAGCCCCCCAGGAACCGGCCGGGGCTGGTGGTGCGCCACTTGATGCGCCCGTTGCGCGCCGAGAAGGCCGTGATGCGGCCGCCGTAGTCGCCCACCACCACCTGCCTGCCCGATCGCGTGAGGCTCGACTTCACCTCACCCGTGGCGCGGGCCGTCCAGATGAGCCTGCCGGTGCGGACGTCCATGCACAGGATGAGCCCGCCGAGGGTGCCCACGTACGCGCGGCCTCCGATGACCAGCGGCGACGACTCGGTGGACGACCCCACGTCGCGGCGCCAGGCGATCTGCGAGTCGTCCTGATGCATGGCCTCGACGTAGCCGTTGATGGTGGTGAACAGCACCAGGTTGCCCGCGATGGCCGGGGACGCCGCCGAGCGGCCTGTGAGCTTGCGGCGCCACACAACCCGGCCGGTCTGCGCGTCGAGCGCGAACGCCTTGCGCTTGTTCGTGCCGATGAAGATGCGGCCGTCCTGGATGACCGGCGGGAACTCCAGCAGGGATCCCAGGTCGCGCTTCCACAGGCGGCGGTAGGGCGGTGGCAGCTGCAGGTCGGGGTTCGCCCGCGTGCGCTGGGCGTCGTATCCGTACTCGGGCCAGCGCGAGGTGCCGAGGTCGGCGGTGGGCCTGGCGCGGGCCTCGAAGCCCTGCGACGTTCCCAGCTGGTCGCCGTCGTCCAGGCCGCCCCGCACCACCAGCAGGCCCACCAGCACGACGGCGATGAGCAGCAGGGCCACCGAGATGGTCCATGCGATCGCCTTCTCGGATCGCGGGATCAGCCTCACGGCCCGACCGAGGCTAGGCGGGCTCGGTCTCGCGCCGGATGCCCCCGCTGGCGGCCAGCGCGATGACGATGCCGACGAGGAACCCGATGACCGCGCCGAGGATGGTGGTGCGAACGCGGTTGGACGTGCTGGCCGATGACGACGCGCCCTTCGCGACCGTGACGATGGCGGGGGCCTCGATCTGCTGCACGCGCGCGAGCTGCAGCTCGGATTCCGCCAGCACCTCGCGCAGGTCGGTGAGCTGGTTCAGGTTCTCGGGCGTGGGCTGGCGGGCGATGGCCGCCTGCAGGCGAACCTGCTCCGCGCGCAGGCGGCGCACCTGCTGCTGCAGGGTGCCGCTCACGGCGTCGAACCCGCTGCTGGCGTTGGTGAGGGCGGCCTGGGCGTAGGCGTTGGCCAGGCGAACGGCCTCGTCGCGGTTTGCCATGGTGGCCGTGATCGACGCGATGGCCGGCTGGTTGGTGGTGACCGTGCCGGGCGCCCTGGGCACCGCGACGTCGGTCTTCGCGCGCACGGTTCCGGGCGTGAGGCCGGTGGCCTCCGCCACGGCGTCCACCACCAGGTCGCCCTGCAGCATCGTGGCCGCGGTGAGCGGGTTGGTGCCGGGCGTGGAGGCCAGGTTGCCCATCATGGTCGTGGCCTGACCCAGGTACACCTTGCTGGTGGCGGTGTAGGTGGTGTCGGCGGTGAACGTGATGGCGAAGGCCACGATGGCCGCCACCACGGTGGTGACCAGCACGATCCACCTGCCGCGCCAGATGGCGCGCCACACGTCGCCGATGGTGATCTCGCGATCAGATGCCACCGCTCACCGCCTCCCCGCTGCCATCCATGGCCTGCAGCGCGTCCCCGTCCCGCACGAGGATGTGCTCGGACAGGAAGCGTGTCATCACAACGCCCGTCCTGTGTGTTCCGAGTCGGGGCGCGACGTCCTCCCCCGCGGCCATGCAGAGGATGAGGAACGGGTAGTCGCCGCCGGCGGCCAGCGGCAGCGGGAAGCCGCCACCGAACCTCGTGTTGATGTCCGTCACGCCGAGGATGCGGTCGTCCTCGCGGAAGCACTGGATGGTGCAGGGGCCCACCAGCTCGAGCCCCTCGATGACCGCCGCGCCAAGGTCCACCAGCTGCGGGTCGTCGAGGGTCTCGCCCTTGATCTGCTCGCCACCCTTGCTCTGGTACATGGCGCGGGGGATTGCCGCGATGGCGCGGCCGTCGAGCGACGCCAGGCAGTCGATGCTGAACTCCTCGCCCGGCAGCGCCTGCTGCAGCACGCTGGCCACCGGGGTGCGTGCAAGGAAGAACTCGAGCTCCTCGCGGTCGTCGCAGCGGTGGATCCACCTGCCCGCGAACCCGATGCGCGGCTTGATCATCATGGGGTAGGGAAGGGCGTCCCGGTCGGTGCCGTGCAGCGGCCATGTCGGCGGCGACGGCAGCCCCCGGGCCTCGAGCGCCTCGTGGCACAGCCACTTGTCCTGGCAGGCCGCCGCCACGTCGGGTGCAGGCAGGAACACCGTGCCGCCCGCCGCGGCCACCAGGGGGCGCGCCTCGGCCAGCACGACCGGGTCGAGGTCGGTGAGCGGCAGCACCGCACCGATGCCCTCGCGCTGCACCACCTCGGCTACCGCGGCGCCGTACCCGGGGTCGTCCACGGCCGGCAGCTCCACCACGAGGTCGGCGGAGAACAGCGACGGCGACAGCGGGTCGAGGTCGCTCACGACCACGCGACCGCCCTCGCCGCGGCGCTCCAGCGCGTCGCGGAACGCCCGCACGATGTCAGCGCGCTGGCCCGCGCACGTGAGCAGTACCGAGGGGTGCTCAGCCACCGGAACCCCCCGACAGGTCGAACCCGCCTGTCTCGCCGCGGTACTGGCCCTCGCCGCGCAGCACCACGCGAACCGTCTCGGCGATGATGCGCAGGTCGAGGCCCATCGACCAGTCGTCCACGTACTCGACGTCCAGGGCGATGCGCTCGGACCAGGGAATGGAGGCCCGCCCCCGCACCTGCGCGAGCCCCGTGAGCCCGGGCCGCGCCAGCAGGCGCCTGCGCTGAACGTCGTCGTAGTGCGCGATCTGCGACGGCACCGTTGGCCGCGGCCCGACGATGCTCATGTCGCCACGGATCACGTTGATGAGCTGGGGCAGCTCGTCGAGCGACAACCTGCGCAGGATGCGACCGGCCCGCGTGATGCGGTCGTCATCGGCGGTCACCTTGAGGCCCGCGCCCTTGCCCTCCGCGCCATCCACCATCGACCGGAACTTCAGGCATGTGAAGGGGCGCCCGAACGCACCGGCGCGGCGCTGGCGGAACACCGCGGGGCCGGGCGAGTCGATGCGCACCCATGCCGCGAGGCCCGCCATGACGGGGGCCAGCAGGATGGTCGCGGGGATTGCGACCGCGAGGTCGAATGCGCGCTTGGCGGTTCCGCCGACCTCTGTTTCGGGCACGGTGTGCTGCACGTCTGCTCCACGGTAGCGGAGCCGCACCACGCCCGGCATCAGCGGCTGCCCGCCACGAGGTCGTCCACCAGCGACACGAAGCGCTGGGCAAGGGCCGCGCGGTCGTAGTGCTCGAGGGCGTACCCGCGTCCGGCTTCACCCCGCGCACGGGAGTCGGCCGGGTCCGCAGCCGCGCGCCGGATGACCTCTGCCATGCCCACGGGGTCCTCCGGCGGCACGTTCCACCCGCAGCGGGCGGTGTCGACCAGCCGCGTCAGTTCACCCACGGGAGCCGAGGCCAGGATGGGCCTCGCGGCGCCGAGGTAGTCGAACACCTTGTTGGGCAGGGCCCCCGCGAAGAGCTCGCGGTCCTGGTACGGGAGGATGCACAGGTCGGCGCGGGCGAGGTAGGCGGGAACCTGCCGCTTGGGCACGGGGTCGACGAAGGTGACGTTGGGCAGGCCCATCGCGCCAGCCTGCTCCACGAGCGCCGGCTTGCGATCGCCGCCGCCCACCAGCACCACCTGGATGCGCGGGTCGTCGCGCAGCAGATCGGCCGCACCCAGAACGGTCTCGAGCGACGAGTAGGTGCCGTGGGCCCCCACGAACATCGCGACGAAGGCGTCGGCTGCCAGCGGCAGGTCGGCCGGGCGTGCCGGGTCGGGCACCACGTCGAGGTCGATGCCGTTGGTGATCAGGCTCACCCTGCCCGCGGGGACCACCCCCGACTGCACCACGCCGTCGCGGATGCCCTCGGTGAGCGCCACGATGCGATCCGCCCGCCGGTAGCAGTAGTGCTCCATGCGCCTGGCCGCGCCGATGACGCGCGGGTTGGCCACCAGCCCCATGGCCACCGCGGAGTCGGGCCAGAGATCGCGCACCTCGAGAAGGAACCTGGCCCGCCGTGCGCGTGCCACCCCGGCGGCGGCCGCAGCGGCGGGCAGCGACGGCGACGATGCCACCACCACGTCGGGCCGGGGCAGGCGCAGCTCGGCCAGCAGCGACCACAGGGCGAAGGTGCCGTAGTTCGACAGGCGCGAGCGCAGGTCGCGGCCGTAGCCGGGGGTGGAGTAGGTGCGCACCACGTCGAGGCCGTCCTCGGTGGACCGCACGATGCGCCGGCCCCGGTACTCCTCGGGGATCGTGCGCTCCTTGTGCTGCACGTACGAGGTGACCACGGTCACCTCGTGCCC
>CAZIQQ010000045.1:0-1417 GCA_964541555.1 uncultured Bifidobacterium sp.
CAGCCGACGAGCAGCGCGGCGGACAGGAGCGTGGCGGCGGCGAGGCCGCTGAGACGGGTGATGTTCATGGCGCAACGCTAGCGACGGCCCCGGCGGCCGGGCGCGCGGCTCCCCTAGTGTGACCGCGTGGACGACCTGCAACTGCTTCGCCGCTTCGAGCCCATCCTGCGGTTCAACCGGGTGGAGTTGTTCCTGCCATCGGACGCCGCCGCCTACGTGCGCGCCTGCTCGCTCTGGATGCGCCGTGACGACGACAGCGACGTGAAGCTGGTCGAGGCGGGGGGTCTCGACCTCGACGTGCTGGCCCGGATCGCACGCGAGCACCGCGGCGACACCCTGCACCTGCTCTACGTCGAGCACCCGCTGAGCCGCCGCGAGTTCCGCGAGTGGCGGCGCGCGGGCCACGGCGAGCCCATGCGCGGCGGCAGCCGGTTCTCGGAGGTCGGCATCACCAGCCGCATCTTCGATGCCCTGTTCCGCCTCACGCTGCTGTTCCGCGGGCGCGTGCCCCGGGGCAGCGTGGCGGCGGCGGAGATCACATACCGCGAGCAGATCGCGGCGGCCGGCACCCCCTACTACGGCCGGGTATCGCGCGAGGCCGGGTGGACGATCCTGCAGTACTGGTTCTTCTACCCCATGAATGACTGGCGCTCATCGTTCCACGGCATCAACGACCATGAGGCCGACTGGGAGAACATCATCATCTTCCTGGCGCCGGGCCGGGATGGCGAGCTCGAACCGCGGTGGGTGGCGTTCTCGTCGCACGACGCCGAGGGCGACGGCCTCAGGCGCCGCGTCGACGACCCCGATCTCGAGTGGGTCGACGGCCACATCGTGGCCTACCCCGGGGCGGGGTCCCACTCGCACGCACCGCGGGCCGTGGATGAGGCCGTGCGGGTGGATCCCCCCGTGATGCGCGGGTTCATCAACGCCCTGCGCCGGGTCTTCAGGAAGATCACGCCGTGGAGCGAGCATGCGCAGCTGGAGGAGGGCCTCGGCGTGCCGTTCATCGACTACCACCGCGGAGACGGCGTGGTGGTGGGCCCGGGGGGCGACCGCGACTGGCAGCCCGTGCTCATCGACGACGACACACCCTGGGTGCGCGACTTCAGCGGCCGCTGGGGACGCGACTCACGCGATCCATTCGGCGGCGAGTCGGCGCCCACGGGGCCCAAGCACGAGCGCGACGGGATCGACCGCATGCGGTGGGAGGACCCCCTCGGCTGGGCCGGCATGCAGAAGGTCGACCCCGACCCCGCAGCCACCGATGCGGCCATCGCGGCACGGCGCGCAGCGGTGCAGGCCCGCATTCGCGACATCGACGCCGAGATGGAGGCCGAGCGCGAGGCCGCCCGTCACGAGGTCGCCGAACTCCGGGCGCTGGAGGCCGACACCATCACGGCCGACATCGCCGCCA
>CAZIQQ010000045.1:1517-14219 GCA_964541555.1 uncultured Bifidobacterium sp.
CTCATCATCGCCATCGTCATCTGGCTGCTGGTCGGCAACGACTCGGGCTACTACTGGTTCGGTGCGCTGGTGGGCGTGCTCGTGGTGGTGGGCTTCGAGTCGCTCGCCCGGGGCAGGCTGCTGGCGTTCCTGGGGTGGGCGATCATCGTGATCGTGGGTGCATCCGTGGTGGTCGGCCTGGTGCAGGAATGGCGCCTCACGCTGGGGGTCCTGCTGTTCGTCGGCGCCGTGGTGCTGCTTGCGCAGAACCTGAGGGAACTGCGCTCAAGCCGATAGGCGGCAGTCCTGCCGCATCAGGGCGATATGCAGGACATGTTGCGAATCGTCGACAGGTGTTCCATCGCAACCCCGGGGGCCGTGCGGCGGGTCTAGCCTCTCTCCCCTCATGACGGGCCCTCGTCGCACACCGCGGCGCCGCGCGATCGTCGCCACGACCGTCGCCGCGCCTCTCATCGCGATCGGATCGCTCACGGCGGTCGCCCTCGCGCAGACGCCGGCCGCGGGTGGGCCGGTTCCCGCAGCCGCCTTCCGATTCGCCGAGGAGGCCGCGCGCGACCTCGCGAAGGCGCGCATGTGGGCGGGCCCCAGGGACGCCGTGGCGCTCTCGCGTGACGCCACGCGCCGCGACCTGGTGATCCTGATGCAGCCGGTGCTGGGGCTGCCGGCCGGGGCCGTCGGCGCCCCGTGGAACGATGTGGCGCCCGACGACCCGCAGGGCGCCGCTGCGAAGCGCGCGGTGGAGCGGGGCTGGCTCACGGCGCCCGGGGGCGCCGTGGCCCTCGATGCACCGCTCACCGGACACGATGCCAACCGGGCCTGGACCCTCGGCCTGGGCATGGGCCGCGCGGTGTCACGGCTCGGACAGTTCCGCGATGGCGGCGGGCGGCGGTTCGCGCTGCCCGAGGGCTTCGCCACGTCCATCACCGCGCGCGAGGCCGGGCTGCGCCGCAACTACCCGACCAGCGACGACGTGCTCGAGCGTCACGACTCGCAGCCCATCCGCCTGGCCGATGTGGTGCTGATGGCGGCCCGAGGCCGGGCCATCCGTCGCGGCGGTCTTCCGTCGTCGGTGCGTGCACTGCAGGCGTTCCGCATACCGGCGGTAGACCCCATCTTCGTGCCCACCGTCCAGCGCGCACTGGCACTGGTGGGGAACCCGTATGTATGGGGCGGGGAGTGGCCCGATCCGAACTCGCCGCTCGACCCGCAGGCGGCCGGTGGCTTCGACTGCTCCGGGATCGTCTGGTACGTGTGGACCACCGGCGACCGCGCCGCCGAGGCGTCCATCAACATGCCCAGTGGTCGCACCACCTACACCATGAACGTGGGGAAGCGGGGCAAGCGCATCGCGTGGCAGGCAGCGCGGGCAGGCGATCTGGTCTTCTTCGGCGACTCCGGCCGCAGGACGCCCCTGAACCAGGCATCGCACATGTCGATGAGCCTGGGGAACAAGTGGATCATCCACTCGTCCGGCGGCCGCGGAGGGGTGAGCATCTCGTGGCTGCCCACCTACTGGCCCAGCGGCCTCATGAATGCCCGCAGCTTCAGGGTGTCGGACACCACGCCGCCGGCGAGGGACCAGCCCGCGACCACGCCGACACCGGTCACCACGCCCGAGCCCGCGACCCCCGTGCCCGCACCGCCTTCACCGGGCGGCGTGCAGGCGCCCCCGCCCGCCCCGGCACCCGGCGGCACGCAGGCCCCGGCGCCCGGCTAGTCCGGCAGCGGGGAGAACAGGTAGTGCGACACCATGAACTCGTCGCCGCCTGAGTAGCCCCACAGCCCCGCGCAGGCCAGGAAGAACAGCCGCCACCGGCGGAACCACCTCTCCCCCTCACCCGGGTGGTCGCGTTCCATGATGGCCACGGCCGCGTCGCGATGCGCGACCAGGTTGTCGTCCCAGTGAAGGGCCGTCTTCTCGTAGTGCCGGCCCGATACCCGCCAGTGGTCGGCCACGGCGAACTCGCCCGTGGCCGCGTGCAGCAGCAGGTCGTCCGAGGGCATCGTGCCGCCCGTGAAGAAGTGACGGCCGATCCAGTCGCTTCGGTCGTCCTCGCTGAACTCGAACGCGATGTCGCGGTGCGTGAACACATGCACGAAGAACAGGCCGTCAGGGCGCAGCCAGCGGTGGATGCGCGCGAACAGCGCGTGGTGGTTCTTGACGTGCTCCAGCATCTCCACGCTGACCACCCGGTCGAACGCGCCGTCGGGCATCTCGAGGACCGTGACATCGGACGTGATGACGGTCACGTTCGAGAGGCCCCGCTCCCGGGCCTGCCGCTCGATGTGCTGCCGCTGCCCCGCGGAGTTGCTGACGGCGGTGATGCGGCTGGCGGGGTACCGCTCGGCCATCCACAGGGTGAGCGACCCCCAGCCGCATCCGAGCTCCAGGACGTCCTGGCCGTCCTCCAGCTGCGCGCGCTCGCAGGTGAGGGCCAGCATGGCCTCCTCGGCCAGGCCCAGGTCGTCGATGCCGGGTGGGTACAGGCACGATGAGTACTTCAGCCTCGGGCCGAGGCAGATCTCGAAGAACTCTGCCGGCACCTCGTAGTGCTGCTCGTTCGCCGCGTCGGCCCTGACCGCCACCGGCGATTCGGCCATGCGGCGGCGCAGCGCACGGGCACGCTCGCTGACGGCATCGGTGCCGCCGCGGCGCTCGCGGCGCAGTCGCGTGGCCACGCGCGCGCGGATGGCGGCCAGCAGCAGCGGTCGCGGCACGTCGTGGTCCTCGACCAACCGGATGTACCAGGGCTCCACACGGCGAGCGTAACCGCCCGCGGCGTGCGATTCTCCCCCCATCGGATACGGCGCGATCATGATCACGTCGGCCATCGTCATCCTGGCGATCGTCGTCGTCACCTGGCTCGTCAGCCTGGCGCTGCGCGATGCCAGCGTCATCGACCCCGTGTGGCCCCTGGGGTTCGTGGCGGTGGCCGTCACCGCGTTCGTGGCCGGCGATGGCGACGAGGGCCGGCGCCTGCTCATCCTGGTGCTCGTCGGGCTCTGGGGGCTGCGCCTGTCGGGGTACCTGATGTGGCGCAACGCCGGCAAGGGCGAGGACTTCCGCTACGCGGCCATGCGCGAGAAGCGCGGCTCCAGCTTCTGGATCGTCAGCCTGGTCACCATCTTCGTGCTGCAGGGCGTGCTGATGTGGGTCGTCTCACTGCCGGTGCAGTTGGCCGCCGTGCCCGACCGCGGGCTGGGATGGCTGGCGGCGGCCGGCGGGGTGGCCTGGGCCATCGGGTTCGCCTTCGAGTCGATCGGCGACTGGCAACTGGCGAGATTCAAGGCCGACCCCTCGAACAAGGGCAAGGTGCTCGACAGCGGACTGTGGCGCTATACGCGCCACCCGAACTACTTCGGCGACTTCATGGTGTGGTGGGGCATCTTCCTCATCGCCGCGGAGAGCGGCGCGGGCGCCTGGGGTTTCATCGGGCCCATCCTCATGACCGTCCTGCTGGTGAAGGTCTCGGGGGCGGGGCTGCTCGAGAAGGACATCGCGGAGCGCAGGCCGGGCTACGCGGAGTATGTGCGGCGCACCAGCGGGTTCTTCCCGCGGCCGCCGCGTTCCGACTAGTCCGTCGAGGTCGTGCCCGGCGGGAGCAGCACCACCGGGCAGGGCGCGTGCCGCGCGAGGTGGCCGCTGAACGAGCCCACCAGCTTGACGGCGCGGGTGAGCGGGTCGCCGTGCGAGGCCGCCACGACGCAGTCGACGTCGTTGTCCTCAGCCCACCGCACCACGGCGTCGGGGGCGGAATCGGCGTCGTGCGGGTCGAGCAGCACCGGCTGGGCGCCGTCCACGCCGTCGCACACGGTCTCGAGGAGCCCCTGCGCGATCTCGCGCTGCGCTCCCGAGTTGTCGCCCAGCGGAGTGCCGCCGAACGCCGTGCCGATGGCTGCGAGGAATGACTCGCTGAACGGCGGGCCACCGAGCACGTGGACCACGGAGATGCGCCCGCCGGCGGCGGTGACCGATTGCGCCAGGCGGATGACCGACTCGGTTGCGGGAGAGTCGTCGACGCAGGCGACGACGTGCGTGAAGGGACCTGAACTCACGCCGCCAGAGTATCGGTACGCACCCCCCGTGGCCCCGACGCCGTCGGGCCACGGGGTAGCATGGCCGCAATGGGTCTGAGAAAGCGCTTCCTCGTGGTGGTGGTGGGCGTGCCGGGCAGCCCGGCGGAGGCCCAGCGCAGCGAGGTGGGCCGCTTCCGCAGCATGGGCGCCGCCCAGGAGGCGGGACAGGACGAATGGCGCCGCATCCTCTTCGTGCACGCGCCACACGTGGACAGGTACCGGGTGGTCATCGAGGATGACGGCGTCGAGGTGGGCGAGGTGCCCATGCCCGAGCTGCCGGCCGAAGCCGCCCCGGGAATCCTCGACGAGACCGTGACCCCCCTTGGCGCCAGCATCGGGGCGCTGGGCGAGCCGATCGAACCTGAGCCGGTCGAGCCTGAGGCCGTGGAGGAGCCCGAGGCGGCGGAGGAGGCGGCCGAGCCCTTGGTGGCCCCGGTGGCCGCGGTCGCGGTGGCGCAGGATGCCGACGCCGAGCCGGACGCCGCGGTGGAGGATGAGCTCGAGCCCATCGAGGCCACCGGCGAGCTGATGGTGGTGCAGGAGGACGACCTGGCCGCCACCGGCGAGCACAAGGGGCTCGCCGACCAGGTGGCGGCCGACGAGGCGGCAGCCGACGACGTGTCGACCACGGGAGAGGTTCCCGTGATCGCCGAGGCGGATGAGCCCCCCTCACGGCCCTACATCGAGATCGAGGACCCCCCGGACGGTCCGGTGCCCGAGGACATCATCGCCAGGTTTGCCGAGATGGTGCAGGCCGAGGAGGAGCGGGCCGCCGAGCGCGCGGCCCGCGAGCGTGGCGACGCGGGCTGAGCCCGCCGAGCAGGACCGCGGGCTTGCCCGCGTCTGGGGCCTGGTGGCCAGCGGGGCGCGGCCCGACACCCTCGAACAGGCCGTGTGCGGCGAGGCCATCGCCCTCACAGGCGCGCGCAGCGCGGTGCTCGCATCGGCAGAGGGCGCAGGCCCCGATTCCCTGCTGGCCCTGGCGGCGATCCAGGCGGGGCGCGCCGCGCAGGAGAGCGGCGACCACGGCATCGCCGCGCTGGCCGCAGGCATCGGGCCCGATGGCACGGGGGTGCGGGCGCTCGTGGTGCGGGCCGCCCCGGGGGCGTCGCTGGACCCCTCGGTGGCCGAGCCACTGGCCCGGCTGGCCCTGGTGGCGGGGGTCGGCCTGGCGGGTGCGCAGGCGGTCGAGCGCGCAGGCCGCCTGGTGGAGAGCGGCCTGGCCATCGGCACGGGGCTCGAGCTGGACACCGTGCTCACGCGCCTGGTCGAGTCGGCGCGCCGTGTGGTTGGAGCGCGCTACGCCGCGCTCGGGGTGCTGGAGCCGGGAGGTGACGGCCTCGCACGCTTCCTGTGGTCGGGCATCGACGACCTCACGGCCATGAACATCGGGCGCCTCCCGGGCGGCCGTGGCCTGCTCGGGCGGCTCATCACCGAACCGCGGCCACTGCGCGTGGAGCGCATCGGTGACCACCCGTCGTCAGCCGGATTCCCCGCGGGCCACCCGCCAATGCACACCTTCCTGGGGGTGCCCGTACGCCTGGGCGAAGAGGTCTACGGCAACCTCTACCTCACCGACCGCGAGGGCGGGCCGTTCACCGAGACCGACGAGCGCATCGCACTGGTGCTGGCGGCCCAGGCCGCGGCCGCGATCTCCAACGCCCGGACGGCGGCCGAGGAGCGCGAGCGCATCACCGAGTCGGCCGCGCTCGCCGCGGCCCGCGAGCGCGAGGTGGCGGCGGCAGAGGGGCACCGCAGGGCGATCCGGGCGCAGGAGGCCGAGCGGGTGCGGGTGGCACGCGAGCTGCATGACGAGACCGGCCAGGTGCTCACGGCGGTGGCACTGAAGTTGCTGGCCCTCGAGGAACACGTGGATGACGTCGGGCGCGAGCAGCTGGCGGGCGCCCGGCGATCGCTGGCCGAGGCGACGTCCGCCCTGCGTGACCTGGCGCTGCGCCTGCGCCCGTCGGGGCTCGAGGACCACGGCCTCGAGAGCGCGATCGAGCGGCAGGCCGACCGCCTGCGGGTTGACCCGGGCATCGAGGTGGACGTGGCCATCGAGATACCCACGGGTCTCGACGAGGAAGCGGAGATCGCCGTGTTCCGCGTGGTGCAGGAGGCACTCACCAACATCCAGCGCCATTCGGGTGCCCGTCACGCGAGCGTGCTGGTGAGCCGCCTCCCCGGCCGGATCCGCGTGGTCATCGAGGACGACGGTTCCGGATTCGACCCGGCGGCCGGCACCGACCGCCTCGGCATGGCGGGCATGCGCGAGAGAGTGGCCCTGCTGGAGGGCACGGCCACGTTCGAGTCGTCCCCGGGGTCGGGGACGACGGTCGTCGTGGAGATCCCCGGCTAGACGGCGGCCGCGGCGTCCGCGCGGTCGCGCAGGGTCATCATCCTCTCCCACGCCTTCTGCTCGGCGGCGGCATGGGCGTCCGCATCGGCGTACAGGTGAGACCCACGCGACACAGCCAGGTAATCGGCCATCGCGCGCTCGAGCTCATCGTGGGCGTTGCGGAACTGGTAGGCGACTTCTGCGGTCATCTCGGCAGTGCTCCCGCGTCGGGGTCGACCGCGGATGAAGGCGGGACCCGGCGTAGAGGCCTACTCCGGAACTCGTTCCATCCGGTGTGGCACCACCCTAGCCGGGGGTCCGGACATCACGAAGCAGTATCCGCTCGACCGACATGCCGTCGGGTCCCACCTGCACAACGCCCACCGCGCTGGCGCGATCGTCGTCGGCCATCGTCTCGCGGAACCTCAGGTAGGCACGCCCCTTCACGCCCGTGCGCTCACCGGCGTCGCGCTCCTCGGGGATGTACACCGCGCCCGGCGAGAACACCCGCGTACCGCGCACCTGGGTGTCCACCGGCATGTGCAGGTGGCCGTGCACGATGAGGTCCACGGGGCCCAGGCGCCTGCGCATGTGGCGGTGCAGGCCCAGCAGCACCGCGCGGCGGCGGGCAAGGCTCATTCCCGCCGCCGGCATCTCGATGGCCCGCGAGCGGCGGCCGTGCACAAGGCCGATTCGCCGGCCGCGCACGGTGACGATGCGCTCGCGTGGCAGGTCGATGCCGGCAAGCCGGTCGTGGTCGCCCTGCACCGCCACCACAGGCGCGATCTCGCCCAGCTGGTCGAGCACCGACAGGCAGGTGATGTCCCCGGCGTGGAGGATGAGGTCGCACCCCGCGAGGGCCGTCGGCACCGACGCCGGCAGCTCGGGCAGAACCTCCCCCACATGGGTGTCGGCGACCACGCCGATGCGGATGGTGCTGCTCAGATGGCCATGGCGTGGTAGCCGGCATCCACGTGCAGGGTCTCTCCCGTGACCGCGCGGGCCAGGTCGGAGCACAGGAACAGGGCGGCGTCGGCGACCTCGTCGGCGTCGATGGGGCGCCTGAGCGGCGACCGCTCCACGGCGTTGTCCACCATGTCGCCGAACCCGGGGATTCCCCGGGCGGCGAGGGTGCGCACCGGTCCCGCCGACACGGCGTTGACCCGCACGTTGTCGGGGCCCATGTCCCAGGCGAGGTAGCGCACGATCGACTCGAGGGCCGACTTCGCGATGCCCATCACGTTGTAGCCGGGCACCGCGCGCTCGGCGGCCACGTAGCTCATGGTGATGATGGATCCACCACCGGCCTCGCGCATGTGCGGCTCCACGCGCTGGGCAAGGCGCTTGAGCGACCACGACGAGATGTCGAGGGCCAGCTGGAAGCCGTCGTCGGACACCTCCATGAAGCGGCCGCCGAGGTCCTCCACCTTCCCGAAGGCGACGGCGTGCACGAGGATGTCAATGCCCCCGAGCGCCTCCGCGGTGCCGGCCACGGCGGCATCCAGCTGGGCGTCGTCGGTGACATCCAGCGGAAGCACGGGCACCGGGCCATTGGTCAGCTCATCCGCCAGCTTGCGGACGTCCTTCTCGACCCGGTCGCCCTGGAAGGTCAGTGCGACACGCGCGCCCTCTTCATCGAGGCGACGGGCGATCGCCCACGCGATGCTGCGCTTGTTGGCCACGCCCACAACCAGGGCACGCTTGCCCGCGACGATCCCGCTCACTGCATCCCCCACGTTCTCCGGCTGACCGCCGCAGGCTAGCCTGCGGAGCCGTGCGATTCCCCGGGCAGGCATTCACGCAGGTCCTCATCGCCGTCGCGGTCGTGCTGGCGGGCGCCCTGGTGATGGCGCCGCGCGCCAGCGCCCATGCGGTGGTCGAGCAGATCACGCCGGCAGACGGCCAGCGGCTCACATCGGGCCCGCCCCGGGTGACCATCCGGTTCTCGGAGGCCGTGCAGCTGCTGCGGCCCGAGGACCTCACCGTGGTGGGATCCACCGGGCAGCCGGCCACGAGCGGTGGTGGGCGCGTGCTGGCTGCCGACGCGTCGGTGGCCGAGGTGCCGGTGGCGCCGAGGCTGCCATCCGGCACGTACACGGTGCGCTGGCGCGTGGTCTCGGCCGATGGCCACATCATCCCCGGGGCCAGCGTGTTCGCCGTGGGCGACGTGCCGATCACACCGCCCTACCTGGGCGGGCCCGGCGGTGGATCGGGCCCCACCGAGACATCCGCCTGGGCGGTTACCGCACGGTGGGTCGAACTGGTGGGCATCGGGGGGCTGCTGGCCCTCATCGTGTTCCGACTGCTCATCTGGCGTTCGGCGTGGTCTCCCCCTCCCCGCATTCCCACGGGCGAGCGCGATGGCGCCCTGGCGTGGAGTCGCGACGCCTGGTGGGTCGGCTTCGGCGCGCTGGCCCTGGTCGCACTCGTCGGCGAGGCGATCGTGCTGGTGGTGAAGACCGCGGGGTCGCTCGGCACATCCGTATGGGGGGCGCTGGCCGACCCGGCGGGCATCGTGCGCGTGCTCGCCGACACCCGCTTCGGCGACCTGCTGCAGGTGCGCACCCTCGCGCTGTTCGTGCTGTTCGCGCTCGGCGTGTGGCGGTTCCTCGCCGAGTACCGCAGCGACACGGCACCTGCGCCGCGCGATGCCGACGGCGGGCTCGTGCCCATGCTCGTGATGCTGGTGCCCGCGCTCGTGGCGCTGGGGTCCATCTCGGCGCAGGGCCATGCATCGACCACCTCCATGCCCGGCCTGCAGGTGCCCGTGGATGCCCTCCACGCCGCGATGGCCGCCGCCTGGATCGGCTGCCTGGCCATCGTCGCGGTGCACCTGCTGCGCCTGCCGAAGGTGGCCGGCGCCGGCGGCAGGCTGGTGGCGGGGCTCGCCCTTGCCCGGTTCTCAGCCCTCGCGGTGATCGCCGTCGCACTGCTGGTGGTGTCCGGTGTCATCCGGGCGGTCGGGCAGCTGTCGTCACCCGAGGACCTCTGGCAGACCTCCTACGGCTGGACGATCCTCGTGAAGATCGGCCTGCTGGCGGTGGCGTCGGTGCTGGCGCTGAGGTCGCGGCGCATCGTGGCCGCCATCAGGCGCGGCGGGGCCACGCCGAACTCGGCCACCCTGGCACTGGTGCGTCGCCAGGCCTGGGTGGAGGTGGCCATCACGCTGGTGATCGTGGTCTTCTCGGCCCTGCTCGTGGGTCAGGTACCGCCGATCTCATGACAACGCTCGTGCTGATGCGCCACGGGGTGGCAGAGGACGACAACCCGGGCGGCGACTCCGCCCGGCGGCTCACCGACGAGGGGCTCGCGCGCGCGGGCATGGCCGCGCGCGGGCTGGTGGCGCTGGGCGTGCTGCCCGACGTGGTGGTCACCAGCCCGCTGGTGCGGTGCCGCCAGACCGCGGAGCTCGTGGCCGGCGCGGCCGGGTGCCCGTTGGAGCACGACGACCGCCTGGCGCCGGGCATGAGCTCGTCGGACCTCCTGGAGATCGTGGTCGAGCACCCGGACTGCGAGGTGCTGCTGGCCTGCTCGCACCAGCCGGGCCTCACGTACGCCCTCGACGACCTCACCGGATGCGGGAACGTGGGGTTCAAGCGCCCGGGCGTGGCCGTGGTGACCCTCGAGGTGCCGCGCATCGGCGGCGGGGTGCTCAGCGCGGTGCTGCCACCGCGCGTCCTGCGCGCCGGCGCCTAGCTTCCGGGCGCGCTGATCACCACCGGCACGATCGAGCGGGCGAAGAGCTCAGCGGGCTCGCCATCGAGCACACCGGGGCCGCGCTCCTCGATGAGCAGCAGCATCTGGCGGCGCTCCTCGCGCCGCTTGTCGTGCAGCGCCTCCCACCCCTTTGCCTCGACCTCGCGCTTGTTCGACGCCGCGAGGTGGTGGAGCGTGTGGGAGATGTGTTCGGTGGGGGTGGGCCTGCCCAGGCGGTCGTGGGCATCGAGCAGGAGCATCGCCCGCATCCACGAGGTGTCGGCGGACTCGCGTGCGAACTTGGTCCACTCCGGGGGCATGGCGCCCTCGAGGGCATCCACGACCTCGCCCCACGACTGCATGACGTCCACGGTGCCGGTGTCGGGCTGATCTGCCATGCGGTATCGCAGGCGCCGGATGGCGGCGCCCCCGAAGGGGCGCCGCGCTCCGGTCAGCGGCTGCTGATCTCCACGTAATCGCGCTCGTCCGGACCCACGTACACCTGACGCGGACGCGAGATCTTCTGCTCCTTGTCGTTGATCATCTCGAGCCACTGCGCGACCCAGCCCGGGGCGCGACCGATGGCGAACATGACCGTGAACATCTCCGACGGGATGCCCAGCGCCTCGTAGATGAGGCCGGAGTAGAAGTCGACGTTCGGGTACAGCTTGCGCTGCACGAAGAACTCGTCGCTGAGGGCGGTCTTCTCGAGCTCGACGGCGATCTCGAGAAGCGGGTTGACCCCGGTGACCTCGAACACGTCGTCGCAGGCCTTCTTGATGATGGTGGCCCGCGGGTCGTAGTTCTTGTACACGCGGTGGCCGAAGCCCATCAGCAGGGCCTCGCGGTTCTTCACCTTCTCCACGAAGGCCGGCACGTTGTCCTTCGAGCCGATCTCGCGCAGCATCACCAGCACGGCCTCGTTGGCGCCGCCGTGGAGCGGGCCGTAGAGCGCGGCGATGCCGGCGGCGACGGCCGAGTACGGGTCGACCTGCGACGAGCCCACGCTGCGCACCGTCGACGTGGAGCAGTTCTGCTCGTGGTCGGCGTGCAGGATGAGCAGGATGTCCAGCGCCCGCACCAGGCGGGGGTCGGGGTCGTAGTCGGCCCCGAAGAACATCTTGAGGATGTTGGTGGAGTAGTCGAGCGAGGGGTCGGGCGCGACGGCGTCCTTGCCCTGGTTGTGCCGGAACGCCAGGCCGCCGATGGTCGGCATCTTGGCGATGGTGTTGTAGAGGGCGTCCATGCGCTCGGGGTCGCTCTCGACCTCCTTGCTCTCCGGGTACAGCGTGGAGAGCTGGCCGAAGCCGGCCTCGAGCACGCCCATGGGGTGGGCGTCCTGGCGGTAGGACTTGATCGACGCCGACACCGAGGGGTCGACCGTCATGCGGTCGGCGATGTCCTTGTTGAACGCCTCGAGCTCGGCGGCGCTGGGGAGCTCGCCGTGGATGAGCAGCCAGGCGACCTCGAGGAAGGTGCTCTTCGCGGCGAGCTGCTCGATGGGGTATCCGCGGTAGCGGAGCACGCCGTTGTCGCCATCGAGGTAGGTGATGGCGCTGCGGCACGACGCGGTGTTCATGAACGCCGGGTCGTAGGTCATCAGGCCGAAGTCGTCGTCCGAGACCTTGATGTTGCGCAGGTCGGTCGCTCGGATCGTCCCGTCGGTGATCGGGAACTCATACGTCTGACCGGTCCGGTTATCCGTGACGGTGATCGTCCCGCCTTGGGCCTCTGTCGCCATTCGACGCCTTTCCTCCATCGTGACTTCCGGGGCCCGATTGGCCCCTCGGTATGCCGGATTCCTCCCGGACCGCAGGCGAGTCTAGGGAATGACGCGCCCCCGCACCCGGGGGAACGGGGGGTTGCTGCTACGGTGACCCGAGATCCCTGCCCACGGGCGGGGACGTGGCGACTTCGCCGCATGACCAGCCCCCGCTCGAGGGGCACCAACAATTCACTGGAGGCACCCACATGGCCGAGCACGTGCTCGCCGTGCTGGTCGACTTCGAGAACATGGCGCGACCCGGCGCCAAGTCCCGAGGCGACTTCGATATCAACCTGGTCCTGAGCCGCCTGGCGGAGAAGGGCCGCGTGGTCGTCAAGCGCGCGTACGCGGACTGGAGCCGCTACCGCGAGGCGAAGATGGACCTGCAGAACGCCGGTCTCGAGCTCATCGAGATGCCGTCGGCCCGCGAGGGCGCGAAGAACCGCGCCGACATCAAGCTGGCGGTCGACGCCATGGAGCTCGCGTACTCACGCGAGCACGTGGACAACTTCGTCATCGTGTCCGGCGACAGCGACTTCACCCCGCTGGTCGGCAAGCTGCGCGAGCTCAACAAGCGCGTGGTGGGCATGGGCAACCGCGAGAGCTCCAGCGAGCTCCTCATCGCCAACTGCGATGAGTTCATCTTCTACGACAGCATCGCCTCGTCGTCGTCGCGCCGCGGTCGCGGCGGGTCGCGCAAGGACCCCGTGGCCCTGCTGTCGGAGTCGCTCATGGCGCTGCAGCGCGAGGGCGTGGACCTTCCGCTGGCCAGCGTGGTGAAGGACGCCATGCGCCGCAAGGACCCCGCCTTCGACGAGAACGCCCT
>CAZIQQ010000046.1:0-13597 GCA_964541555.1 uncultured Bifidobacterium sp.
GACGTCATCATCCGCGCCGGCCTGATGGCCGCTGCGTCGCTGGTGTCCCCCGCCGCCTGAGCCGGGCTCAGGTGCGGCGCACCACGACGTAGCTGCGCATGAGCGCCAGCACCAGCGCCCCCAGGGCAGTGGCCGCGTAGATGATCGCCACCCCGGCCATGAGGCGACCGGGTATGCCGGCCTCGCCATCGGTGAGGATCATCGCCCAGGCCAGGCCCAGCAGCACCGCACCCGCGCACGTGCTGACGACGGCCACGATGCGCGGGGCGCGCATGCGCCCCCCCCTGGTGACCCTCTGCAGCACGATGCCCGCCGCCAGCACCACCAGGAGGGTGATGATCATCGCTGAGGCCCTCCCCATCGCGACGGGCACGTCGCTGGTGTCGGGGATCCAGATCATCACCCATGCCAGCACGGCGTCCGCGCCCACCAGCACGCCCATGCCGATGCGCAGCCACACAGCCGGCGCCAGCACGGCGGGCATGGCCAGCAGCATCGCGCCGCCCAGCACCAGCACCGACAGCAGCACGCGGGTCACGGCGTCGCCCGGGCCCAGGAACACGATGCCGAGACCCACAAGCGCCGCCACGCCCAGCGCCACCAGCAGGACGCGCAGCAGGTACCGCATGAGGATGGACTGCCTCTCCATGGATTTACGCTACCCCGGCCGGTCCTGTGTGCGCCGGTGGGCGTCCGGGAGCCGGCGAATCTGGCGAGTTCGCAGTGCGCAGGGCGCGAAACGCGTCAGCACGACCGACCCGGCCGGATAACGAGTAGACCCTGCCCCATACTGGTCGGGAACGTCAAGAAACCCGAGGAGCCCGGATGTCAGGCCTGTACGCGCCGCAACTGGTCGTCAAGAGCAGGATGCTCTATTTCACGTGGGTGCCCGAGGACAAGGACGCCGTCCGCGCCCTGGTCCCCTCCGACCTCGAGCTCGCGGACAACGCCCAGTGCTTCATCAACCAGTACGTGGTCGACTCGAGCGACCACACGTCGGGCTTCGAGCCCTACTCGCTCACCTACGCGGGCCTCGACGTGAAGGGCCAGGACTCCCCTCAGGGCATTCCCGGTCGCTGGTGGACCCACTACATCAACTCGAACGATGACATGACGGCCTACGCGGCCGAGCGTGGCGTGCCGGCGGTGGCCGGCGGCGAGACCATCCTCGAGGTGTCGGGTGGCGTGCTCACCGCCACCACCAAGCAGGACGGCACGGAGCTCATCCGCACCACCGCCAAGGTGGCCGACGGCATTGCCGCAGTCGGCCGTGGCCAGCTGAGCTACCTCACCAAGGTGGACGGCCAGCTCATCCGGGGCTTCTACCCCTTCGTGGCCTCGCTGGCCGACGGCTGGGAGGTCACGAGCATGGAGTTCCTCGATGCGTCCCACCCCATCTACGCGCTGCGCCCGGCCAGCCCCCTCGAGGTGACGTGGGGCTTCTACTCGGCAGACGCCGCCTTCTGCTATCCCGGTGGAGAGGGCCCCGTCTCGGCGTAGCGGGCAGACCCCGCGCCAGCAGGTCCGGTGGCGGCGCGGCTGCACGATGGGTGAGGGGACCGCACCAGGCCCCCTCGCCCATCCGGTCGACCGGAGACGGACGCCGCCATCACCACGACGCGCGCGGCGACGCGTCCGTTACGCGGGCCTGAAGCTGATGCCCACGCCCTGCCACGGCGAGGACGACCCGGCCGTGAACCAGGTCACCTTCAGCTGCCGCCCATCCGGCAGGCTGCTCCGCAGGCTCCCCTCGCCCCGCGTGAAGGACGCAGGCTTCCGGGTGCCCCCCGTCAGCGAGTACTTGAGGCCGGGGAGCTTCGGGAAGGTGACCCAGAAGCCCAGGGTGGGCTTGCCGTCGATCGGCATGATCTGCAGCTTCTCGTCGCCCGCGTAGAACGAGAGCCCGAACAGCAGCGTGCTGTCCTTGAACCAGTTGTCGCGCCGGCGCTCCAGGCGCTTCGCGGGGCTCCTGCCCGGTGGCACCCGCAGCAGGTCGAGCAGGGCGGGCGTCCCGGTCTCCGAGAAGTCGTCGCACGACCACCCGGGTTCGGTCCTGACCGTGATCGGCACGTCGGTCCCGTTGCTGATGGCGACGTTGAGGGTTGTGCTGGGCATGTCGGGGCAGGGCTCCGGCGATGCAGCTGCGGCCATTCGAGGCGGTGGGTCCACGCTGGTTGTTGTCTCTGAACCGCACGCGGCAAGCGCAAGAGGCGCGATCGCGACGGCAACCGCACACGCGGGCACGTGAGGCGTGCGACGAATGGCATGACGCATGGACTACCTCAGTCTCATGAGTGGGGGTTGTGCAGGTGTCCGGACGTCCAGCACCAAGATGCTTTCTCCGCCGTCACTGTGATCAGGAGGGGTCTCTATCACCGGGATTGATCCCGCCGACGCAGAGGAAGTAGCCCACCTTTCCGTCCAGCACGCCGACGATCAGAGTGTTCTTAATGCGATTGCCAAGGGAGTCCCGCTCGAAGCGGTATGCCTCCGATGTGTCGCGCCAACCTGGCGGTGCCGTTGCGACGGGAGCGAAACCGCACTCCCACTTCGTGAGCTGTGGCCTTGGGCCACCGACAACACCCGTCCAGTTGTACCGCGTGTACACCCTGCTTCCCCCCTCGGCGACCCCCCTGGTGCCGATGCTGCGCATGCCCATCGTCCACACGCTGGCATCGGCATACTTCGCAGGCTCCAGGCGGAGAGTGCGCTCGTGGCCCGATGCGATCGACAGCTTGTTGAACGCCGTGTACGGAGTCGAGACCCCCGACCAGTCGGCGCAGTCGATCGAGTTAATTGGCACGGTAAACGTGACCGGGCTCGGGAGCGAGTTGCGCACGCGCGTCCGGATAGTTTCGGACCTCCGCTCGGGGCATACCCCGTCGGCATTGGGCCGGGCGGACGCCTGGCGGTCTGGTGCACTCGCACTTGTGCTCGCATCAGATCCGCAGGCGGCAAGGGCCAGCGAAGTCACCGCGACCGCGGACGCCCCAGCGATCGCATAGGCGATGCGGACGGATTTTCTACGGGTGATGTTCATGAGGCGTTCCTCCTACGCGAGATCGGCTCGTGCCGGCGCCACTGCCTTCACGTGACCTCGTCCGTTATCTCACCGGGCACGTCACAGGTGAGGTAGCCCACCTCGCCGCCCATGACGACGACCGCGAGCCTCGTGAAGTCGCCCGTGTCGAGGGTGCCCCTCGCCGTATCGCGCCAGCCCTGCGGGGCGGTGGCCACGCCGGTGAACGCACAGGCCCTACCGGGGGCAGACAGAACCACCCGCGCACCCTCCGCCCGCGGACGCCCGCCCTCCAGGTACAGCCTGGTGCTCCCCTCAGCCTCACCCCGGGCACCCACAGTGCGCATGCTCATGGTCCATCGATGGAGGGAACTCCTGTTGGCCGCCTCCAGCCGGACGGTGCGGTCCTGGCCCGGCCCGACCGACTGGCGGTTGAACGCGGTGTACGGGGTCGACACGCCCGACCAGTCGGAGCAGTCGATCTGGTCGATCGGCACGCGGAAGGTCACCGGGCTTGGAAGCGCATTCAGGACGCGCACCGACTCGGCCCGCGACCTCCGCTCGGGGCACACCCCATCTGCGTTCGCCGCCACAGCGGCCTGACGCGGCGATGTGGTGGTGCTGGTGGTGGCCTCCGACCCGCAGGCCGCGATGCCCAGTGACGCCAGGGCGATGCCGGCGGCGGCGGCGAGGGCATGTACGGCTCCACGGGGTGCTGGGGGCGTCACGGGATGATTCTCCAGTTCAAGGGCGGTGTGCGTGCGGTGGGCTATTTGGTAGCCGCCGGGCGAGGCTTCACGCGAAGGTCCCACTCCTTGAAGTAATCGCTGTCGTCCTGGCGCCAGAGGACGGCCTCGAGCCAGTTCCAGGCCGTTGGGAAGGTGCGCCCGACGCTCTCGCTGAACGCGTCGCCACGGCATGGCGACTGAAGCGCGGGATCCGGTGTCACGTATGCGCTCGGCCTGCCGATGCCGGGGTTGCACAACTCAACTCCGGTGAGATCGACGGTCCATCGCCTGGGGCATTCGCTTGCGTAGTACTCGCTCTGGTCGTACTTGCACAACTTCACGCGGGCCCCCATCTGGAAGCTCGACTTCCCGTTGTATGCGGTGACCGAGCCCGACTTCCCCGGGGGTATCCGCACGGTCTGCGCGGGAAGCTCGCGGTTATCGGCGACGACCCACATGACTCTGCCCGGCACATCGTTGTGCACTGTGAGGCGTGTGCAGCGGTACGAGACGTTCTGCAAACACGACTGGTCGTTGGCGTTGAACTCCGCCGCCTGACGCGACGTGGCCGTGGACCCCCCGGGCTCCCCGGCATCGGAGCCTCCACCGCAGCCGGCAAGCCCGAGACCGAGAAACAGGACGAGCACGCCGATGCAGGCGACGGTTCGGTGCGTAGCGGGAAGCGCAGGGGTCATGACGGGTGATCGTCTTTCGCGGGAGGCATCAAGGGACTCGGGGGATATACCGCGCCACATCCCGAAGCGCAATATCTCGTGCTTCCCGGCGTACCGGGTGGGCACGCCGCATCCGCGTGGTGCGTATAGCGTTATGCCCGTGCACCACCCCCTCAGGTTGCCAACAGTCGCTTCGCGCGTGCTTCGCGCCGTTGTCATCGCGTGTGTGATGGTCGCGGTCCTGGCGGCGGCGTCCACCGGCGCCGCGACGGGAAGCACCACCGACACCCCCACCCTCACCAGCCCTGCCGAGGGTTCGACGACAACGAGCCCCGTCACCGTCACGTACACGCTGCCGGAGGCTGCAAAGGCCGGTGCAACGGTGGCGTTCACCTCGTCATCGGGCACGTGGACCCTGACCCTGGGCAGCGGGGGACGCACCGCGGGCACCCACTCGTTCACGTTGAACCCGGCCAACCCCAATTCGCCGAACACCAAGGTGTCGGGGTCGGTGCCCACCACGGCCATGCCCGACGGCGCGTACACCGTGACCCTCACGTACCAGGACACGCTATCCAACCCCGCGGCCAGCGCCACGGCGAACTTCACGCTCGACACCACCACCCAGGCGCCCACCATCACCAGCACGGCCGGCACCCGCGTTCGCACATCGTTCCCGGTGAGCTACTCATTGCCCGAGGGTGCATCCAGCGGATCGATCATCCTGACGACGAGCGGTGTCACGTGGACGCTCACCCTCACCGCTGCGGCGCGCACCGCCGGGGCGCATTCGTTCACCATCGACGTGGCCAACCCGGGCGCCGACACCGCCAACATCTCATCTGCCTCGCCCGCAGGCGGGTTGGCAGACGGCACGTACAGCGTGACCGTGAGCTACCGCGACTCCCTTGCCAACCCGGCCGCAACGGCCAGCACCTCGGTGATTGTCGACACCGTGACACTGACCCCCACCCTCACGACGCCGGCCAGCAGCGGCACGTACGGCACGTCAGTGACGCTCGGATACCTCCTCCCCGAGGCCGCATTCTCGGGCTCCATCACCCTCACGTCCGCGGGCGGCACGTGGACCCTCGTTCTCGCAGCGTCGGCCCTGACCGCCGGCAACCACTCCCATGTGGTGAACATGGCGAATCCGACGGCCAGCCCATACGTCTCGTCATCATCGCCATCAGGCGCCATACCGGCTGGCACGTATTCCGTGCAGTTGTCCTATCAGGACGTGCTGGCCAACCCCTCGGCGACGTCGAGTACGGCGACCAACGTGACGTTCGACCAGACCACGCTGGCGCCCACCATCAGCGCACCCATCGGGGGATCCGCCCACCGATCCGCCATCACCACCACGTACACGCTGCCCGAGGCCGGGGCGGCGGCCTCCATCACCTTCGCCGGGGCCGCCGGCACCTGGACCATGACCCTCGATGCTGCCGCACGTGCCGCGGGCAGCCGGTCGGTCACCGTGAACCCGCAGGACCCCGTGGGCGGATCAGCCGGGCGCATCTCGTCGGTCTCCCCGGCGGGCCCGATACCCGATGGCGCGTACACGGTCAGCGTCTCCTACGGCGATCTTTTCGGCAACGCCGCCGCCAGCGCGAGCACCACTGGCGTCGTCATCGACACCGCAACGCTGCCCCCGACCATCGCAACCCCCACCGCCGGCCAGTACGCGGGCCTCATCAACCTCGACTACACACTGCCCGAGGTGCCGATGGCAGGCACGGTGACCCTCACCCTGCGGTCGGCCTGCTGCCAGTGGACGCTGACGATGGCCTCCCCGGCGGCCGGACGATCCCAATGGGCGCTCGACCCGTCGGTGCCCGGCGCATCGCCCCAGGTGGCCTCCATCAGCGCCCCCGGGCCGATCGTCCCCGGCACCTACGCGCTGGAGCTGTCGTATCGCGACGCGCTGGGCAATGCCATCGCCACCACCCGGGTTGAGGGCGTGCGCATTGGGCCAGCGGGCACGCCCGTCGCGCCGGATTCCAGCGCGCCTGCGGGAGCCACACCCGCGCCTGCCCCAGCACCGCCGGTGGCATCCACCGGTTCCGCGACGACGACCTGCAGGGGAACCCGGCGCCAGGTGGCGACATGCACGGCGAAGAAGCGCCTCGCGTCGTCGCTCGCACGATGCACCGCAGGCCCGGCCTCCCGGCGCAAGGCCTGCTCAGCCACGGCGCGAAGCCGGTACGCACGCGATATCGCCGCGGCCGGGCGCCTGAAATAGCCGAGCGGGCGCTCCACCCGAGCGCCTCGCGCAGATGGGGGTCCGGAACGACTTAGGGAGCCCCAGTTGGCTTCCTCAGGTACTTCCCATGTCCTTGATGGGTCTCTTCTGCAGAAGGCAGAAGGCGCCCGGGGCCGCACCCTCTCTGATGAGTCGGCGCGACGCTACCGCGCTCCGTCAAATGCAGGGGTGCCAGTGACCCCCTGCGCGCTGGACCGGCCCACCGGCGGCGGCGGCGCGAGATAGCCTCCCCTTATGAACTCCTCCACACGATCCCTCGCAGTCATCGCCCTCGTTGGTACCGCGCTTGTCCCCGCTGTCTCACAGGCCGCTCCCCAGGTCGTCAACGGGTGCAAGATCACCCCGCGAACAAAGTGCCCTGACGCCGTGCTCCACCACCGTGATCTGCACGGCGCCGTCTTGCGTCACGCGGACCTCCGTCGAGCGGACCTGCGGAACGCGGACCTGCGTGGTGCCGATCTGCGCTTCGCGGACCTGCGCGGTGCGCGGCTGCGCCATGCGGACCTCTCCGGCGCGAGGTTGAGGCGTGCGACCTTCGCACCCATTGCACGTAAGGGCACGGCTGGGAGCAAGGCAAGCAACAGCAACACGCCGAAGTGCGATCCGAACTGCCAGAACGCAAACCTCTCGGGTGCCAACTTGTCGGGCGCGGACTTGTGGGGCGCCAACCTCACCAACGCGAACATGACCGGCGCGAATTTGACCAAAGCGGACCTCACCCTGGCGGTTGGGCCCGGCGTGAACCTTTCATGGGAGAACGTGTGCTCTTCACTCGCGTGCGTTCTCGTAAGTTCCAACCTCACCGGTGCCAACCTCACCAACGCGAACCTCTCCAACACAAACACTTGGGGTGACGTCGTCGCGGGGCAGAAGCCCGCAAACCTGGCAGGCGCGAATCTGAACTCGGCAATCATGATCAGCACGATCCTGAACAACGCCAACCTGACCGGCGCGATCCTGACGAACGCGAATATGACCAAGACATCGTCGATGGGGATCGGTGCAAACCTGACCGGGTCGACCCTGGTCAACGCGAATCTGACCGGTGCAAATACGTGGTACGCGATATTGCCTCCCATGGGCAGTGCTTCCTGGGGCAACACCACCTGCATGAACGGGACCGTCAGCAGCAGCGGCTGCTGAAAGGGCTCGGATCCCCGCGTCGAGACGACGAGGGGGCCGTCTCCGGCCCCCTCGTGTCCCGCGTATTTCCTTCGTTGGTCTCTTCTCCAGAACTCTCTGGGTAAGAGACCTTGATGGACCCGGCCGGCACTGCCCCGGCGTCCGAAAGCGTTTCCAGATGGGTTTCTCCGAGCGCAGCCGATGATGTGAATCTCGGGGCGGGTGCCATCGTCGGCAAATCACTCCACCCCCAGCCCCTCCTGAAGTCTCACCCCTTGGCCGAGGAACCCTGCCTCGGGGCCAGGACCACTATGCGACGCCGGTAATCCCCCTCATGGTCCAAAGGAGGGCCGACGACTCTCAGTACCGCTTACTAGGCGGCGAGAGCGAGCTGGCGGTTGTCCGCAGCTACGTTTGGTTCCCTGTTGGTAACGCGGTCCTCAGGGTCCGCGGCTCGCTTGCCAATCCTTCTCCGCCCCGTCGAAACTGGTTCGGGCCCGTGAAGGTTCCTGCTGTGCACAAGGGTATCACCGCCCCCGACATCACCCCTTACGCGTCGTGCCGCAGACAAGGGCGATTCGCCAGAAAGTCCATGAGGCGCGCGGGGCGGTGACGGGCCCATGGCACCCGAGTACGGTGCGGGCCGTGACACACGGACGACACCTCATCGCACTGCTGGCGGCCACTGTTGCGCTGGGCCTTGTGGCGGGCTGCGGCGGCAGTGGCGACGGTGGCAGCTCCACGGCCGCCGGCGGAGGGGATTTCGTGGCAGCCGCCAATGCCGTCTGCTCGGCCGCCACCGACGAGTTCAACGCCCTGGGCAACACCCAGGAGTTCGAATCGCTCGACGACTTCCGCACGCGCTTCGGGGCGGCGCTGGCAATCGCCCGGCAGCAGTACGCCGACATCCGTGCGCTCGACCCGCCGGCGGACATCGCCCCGGAGGTCGAGGCCTACCTGGCGGAGGGCGGCAAGAGCGTCGCCCTGAGCCAGGACCTCTTCGATCGCGTGATTGCCGGTGCGGACCTGGCGGATGCCGAGGCCGCCACCACCGGCAGCGCCGCAGGGCAGGCGACCATCGCGGCGCGACGCAAGGCAGCTCTGGCCGCCGGGCTCGAGGCCTGCGCGTCGTAGCGCCGCGTGGCGGGGGCCGGAACCCGGGCGTGCCCGCCCGCAGTCGGCCCTACACTCCGACCATGCGTGTCCTCCTCATGCGCACGTGCCTGTCCGACGCCGTGGCGCCGTCGGTGTGGAAGTCCGCCAAGCGGGTGCTGGAGCGCGCGGGGGTCGAGGTGAAGGTGCCCCGCTCCCAGACCTGCTGCTCGCAGCCGGCGTGGACCGCCGGGCACCCCGACCAGGCCCGCGCAGTCGCCCGCCACACGCTGCAGGTTTTCGCGGGGCCCGAGGAGGTCGTGGTGCCGTCCGGTTCGTGTGCCGGCATGGTGGTGCACGCCTACCCCGAGATGTTCAAGGGCGAGCCCGAGGAGGAGGCCGCGCTCGACCTGGCCCGACGCACCATCGAGCTCACGCAGTTCATCGCCAGGCACGGCCTCGACCCGGGGCCGGCGGCACCGGGGCCCGTGACGCTGCACGACTCATGCCACATGCTGCGCGTGATGGACGAGAGCCAGAGCCCTCGCGAGGTGCTGGCCAGCGGCGGGTGCGAGGTGCGCGAGATGCAGCACACCGATCGCTGCTGCGGCTTCGGCGGCGTGTTCTCGATCAACTTCCCCGAGCTATCGGCCCGGCTGGGCGAGGAGAAGGCCCGTGCCGCCGTGGAGTCGGGTGCGCACGAGGTGGTCTCGTGCGACCTGGGATGCCTCATGCACATCGTGGGCGTGGCGCACCGCCAGGGCATCCCCATCCGCGCGCGGCACATCGCCGAGGTTCTCGACACGTGAGCAGCCGCAAGCGCCGGTCGGACGGCGGAGTGGCCTACTCCGACCTCGACGGGTCTCTGCGCGACCGCACCATCGTGGCGCTGGCGGACACCACGCTGCGCGGCAACCTCGACACCGCGGCCGCCAGCTGGGGCGAGAGCCGCGACGCCATGCGGCGCGACCACGGGCTCGACGACATGCGCCAGCGCGCACGGGACATCCGCCGCCAGAACATCCGCGACCTGCCCGCCCTGCTCAGCGAGATGCAGGCCAAGGTGCGCGAGGCCGGCGGCACCGTGGTGCGCGCGGCAGACGGTGCCGAGGCCTGCCGGTACATCACCGGTCTTGCCAGGGCGCGGGGCGTGAAGGTGGTGGCCAAGAGCAAGTCGATGGCCACCGAGGAGATCAAGCTGAACGAGGCGCTCGAGGACGCCGGCCTTGAGGTGGTCGAGACCGATCTGGGCGAGTGGATCCTGCAGCTGGCGGGCGAGCGCCCGTCGCACATCATCGCGCCGGCCGTGCACCTCAACCGGTCGCAGGTGGCACAGCTGTTCCGCGAGGAAGCCGGCACCGATGACGTGCCCGACGACCGCGAGGGGCTGGTGGCGCATGCGCGCATGCGCCTTCGCGAGAAGTTCGCGCAGGCCGGGATGGGCGTGTCGGGCGTGAACCTGGGCGTGGCGTCCACCGGCACCGTGTGCATCGTGGAGAACGAGGGCAACGCACGGCTGGTCACATCGCAGCCGCGCATTCACGTGGCGGTGATGGGCATGGAGCGCGTGGTGGCCGACTGGGACCAGGCCGCGCACATCCTGCAGGTGCTGCCCATGGCCGCGATAGGGCAGGACGCCGCCAACTACGTGAACCTCATCACCGGCCCGCGCCGCGAGGGCGAGGCGGACGGGCCGGAGGAGTTCCACCTGGTCATCGTCGACGGCGGGCGCGGCGCGCTTCGCGGCACGGAGTTCGAGGAGGCCCTGTCGTGCATCCGCTGCGGGGCCTGCTTGTACTCGTGCCCCATGTGGAAGTCGGTGGGCGGGCAGGCCTACGGGTCGCCGTACTCCGGCCCCATCGGGGCGGTCATCACCCCGCTGCTCGAGGGCCCCTCGTCCCCGTCGTCGCGCGACCTTCCGTTCATGTCGTCGCTGTGCGGCGCGTGCGGCGAGGCCTGCCCCGTGGGAATCCCCCTGCAGGACCTGCTGGTGCGCGCCCGCGCGCGGGCGTCGTCGCCGCACACCCGCAAGTCGGGGCTGGCATTCCGCGCATGGAGCCGGCTGTGGCGCCACCCCAGCACCTACCGGGCATGGATGGCCGGCTGGCGTCTGATGCTGCGCGCACGCGGCAAGGGCGGGTGGGCAACCGACCTGCCCGGGCCCGGCGCCGGGTGGACCCAGGTACGCGACATGCCCACCAGGTGGCCCCCGCGTCGGTGAGTGACTCCCTGGTGGACGAACTGCTGGCGTCGCTGGCCCGCCGCAAGGCCACGGGGCAGGTGACATCGGCTGCAGATGCCGGCCGCGACGCCGCACGGTGGATGGCCGATGCCGGCGTGGTGCGGGCTGTGCTGGCCGACGACCCGGTGGTGGCGCAGGTGGGGCTTGCCGATGCGCTGCGGCGGGAGGGCATTGATGTGCTCACCTGGCCCACCGGGCTGGGCAAGCGCGAGTCGATGGGCCTCGAGGGCCCCATCGATGTGTGCGGTGTCACGGTGCCCGCCCTGGCGGTTGCCGAGCGCGGCACCGTGGTGCTCGAGGCCGCCGAGGGGCACGGGCGCGGCATCGACGTCACCAGCCGCCACCACGTGGCGCTGCTGCCCGCCGAGCGCATCGTGCGCACCCTGGGCGAAGCGCTGGCACTCACCTTCGAAGACGGGCGCCCCGTGCCCTCGGCCGTGAGCCTTGTGTCGGGCCCCAGCCGCAGCAGCGACATCGAGAAGATCTCCACGCTCGGGGCGCACGGGGCGCTGACGGAGCACGTGGTCATCATCCGGTAGGCCGGGGCAGGCACACGGGCACGAGGTAATGGCATGCTTTTCGACGCACCCCCTCGTCCCCGCGCCCCAGGAGGCTTCCCATTCGCGTGCGCACTGTCATTGCCGCCGGGCTCATCGCGGGCGGCGGCGCGGCCGTCACCACGACTCCCGCCTTGGCCGCTTCCCTGCCCACGGGCGTGGGCGTGCCCTGGGCCACCACCGCCTCCGGCACGGGCGCCGACTGGAGCACGGCAGTCGCCAGCGGTCCGGACGGGTCGTCCGTGGTGGTGGGCAACGTCGGCAGCCCCACGGCCGCGTTCGGGGCTACCACGCTCACGCGTGCAGGGGCGTTGGGCACCGATGCGTTCGCCACCGGCGTCACGGAGCGCGGGGCATTCCAGTGGGCCACGCGGGTGGGCGGCGCCGGGGCCGACGAGGCCACCGGGGTGGCCACGCTGCCCGACGGGTCATCCGTGATGGTGGGCAAGTTCGTGGGGCCGGCCAACTTCGGGTCCACCACGCTCACCGGCGGAGGCGGGTCCACGGGCTGGGACGCCTTCATCACAAAGCTGACCCCCACCGGCAGCGTGGCCTGGGCGATCCCCGGCACCACCGGGGCGGTTGGCCAGAAGGCGGGCGCCAGGTCGGTTGCGGCGCTTGCCGACGGGTCGACGATCGTGGTGGGCGAGTTCAACGGCCAGATGGCGCTCGGATCCACCACCCTCACCAGCACCGGGGGCTGGGATGTGTTCATCGCCCGGGTGATGCCCAGCGGCACGGTCGCCTGGGCAATCCCCGGGGGCTCGCCGACCGGCGACGACGGCGCCTACGGGGTATCGGCACTGCCGACGGGCGGCGTGGTGGTGACCGGGCTGTTCACGGGAACCATGACCTTGGGCGGGCGCGTGCTCGGCAGCACCGGTGAAAAGGACGCGTGGGTGGCCAAGGTGACGGCGGGCGGCAGCGTGGCGTGGGCAACCTCTGCCGGTGGCACGGGTGTGGACTGGGGTATGGGCGTCTCGGCACTCGATGATGGCTCGTCCGTGGTGACGGGCTTCTTCAGCAGCACCCCGGCGCGCTTCGGCGGCACTGCCCTCGAGACAGCCGGCGGCAACGACATCTTCGTGGCAAAGGTGAACCCGGGGGGTCAGTTCGCCTGGGCAATGCGCGGCGGCGGCACCGGTACCGACCGGGGCCAGGCCGTGGCAACGCAGCCCGACGGATCGGCCACGGTGACCGGCTTCTACTCCGGCACGGGCGGCGCCACCTTCGGCGGAACGCTGCTGCCTGCCGGTTCGGGCAGCAGCGTTCTGGTTGCACGGGTGCAGCCGAACGGCCAGGTGGCCTGGGCCACGGGGACCGGGGGCGCGGGCACCAACCGCGGCACGGGAGTGGCCAGCGCGTCGAACGCGTCGACCACCGTGGTGGGCTTCTTCGCGCAGGAGGTCACCTTCGGCGCAGCCAGCCTGGTCGGGCAGTCGGGCACCAACCCCTTCGTGGCGAACTACCGCACACCGTGCGAGGGCAACTTCATGCAGGACGACCCGCGACGGCTTGCCTTTGATCCGGACCGGGGTGTCTACCTCGTCAGGGCGCAGCTGACGGTGGCGAGTAACCCCGCCCGCGCATGCCGGGTTCGCACCACGATGATGCTTCGCGACCCCGTCACGGGAAAGCGCATCGTGCAGCTGGCGGGATCGGTGGTCGGGAACACCAGGCTCGGGGCGCCCTCGGGCGCGCCGTCCATTCCGTGGCCCGGGGCCAAGGGCGTCAACGTCACCATGTCGAGCGTGGTGCGCCGCACCGGCGCCGTCACCCCTGCCGTCATGCACCGCGCCCAGGTTCTTGTGGTGCGGCGCATCGCCACCGACCCACTCCAGCCCGTGAGCCCGACGAACCCGCGCATCGCCTACGCCGATGCATTCACGCGTTCGTC
>CAZIQQ010000047.1:0-3969 GCA_964541555.1 uncultured Bifidobacterium sp.
CCGGCGCGCTCGAGCGCCTTGGCCCATCGGATGTTCTGCTCCTCGTCGAAGCGCGCCTTCAACTCGACCAGGCACACGGTGCCCTTGCCACGCTCCGCCGCCCGGATGAGCGCGGGCACGATGGGCGTGTCACCGCTGGTGCGGTAGAGGGTCTGCTCGATGGTGACCACGTCGGGGTCGTCCGCGGCCTCCTGCACGAACCGCGCGACGCTGGCCTCGAACGAGTCGTAGGGGTGGTGCACCAGGATGTCGCCGCGGCGGATCTCGGCGAGCATGCCGCCCTCGTCGCCGCCACCGATCAGGCGCGACGGCACGCGCGGCTCCCACGGGCGGTCCTTGAGGTCGGGGCGGTCGAGCCCCGCCACCTGCCACAGGGCCGTGAGGTCGAGCAGGCTCGAGATGGGATAGACCTCGGCGTCGGTGACCCCGAGGCCCTCCTTGATCTCCTCGAGCAGGGTGTTGCTGCTGCGGGCCTCGACCTCCACGCGCACGGGGCCGCCGAAGCGGCGGCGGCTGAGCTCGCGCTCGACGGCGTTCAGCAGGTCGTCGGCCTCGTCGCTGATCGAGAAGTCGGCGTCGCGGGTGACGCGGAACAGCACCCGGCGGGTTATCTCCATGCCCGGGAACACCTGCCCGAGGTTCGACGAGATCACCTGCTCCACCGGCACCAGCATGTCGCCCGCGCGCACGAGGCGCGGCATCATGCGGGGCACCTTCACGCGGGCAAACCGCGACTCCCCGCTCTCGGGGTCCCTCACGGTGAGGCCGAGGTTCAGGGCAAGGCCGCTGATGTACGGGAACGGCAGGCCGGGGCCGACGGCCAGGGGAATCAGCACGGGCTCGATCTCGCGCTCGAACCGGCCGCGCAGGTCCTCCTCGGCGCCGTCGGGCAGCTCATCGATGTTGGTGATGACGATGCCCTCGGCCGCCAGCGCGGGGCGCACGTCGTCGCGCCAGACCGATGCCTGCAGGTCGACCAGCTCGAGCACCCGCTCGCGGATGCCCGCGAGCACCTCGTCGCGGGGCAGCTGATCGGGCGTGGACGACGGGCGGCCGGCGTCGAGGGCGTCCATCACACCGGCCACGCGCACCATGAAGAACTCGTCGAGGTTGCTCGAGAAGATGGCGAGGAACTTGCACCGCTCGAGCAGCGGCTGCGAGTGGTCGGCCGCCAGGGCCAGCACCCGCGCGTTGAAGTCGAGCCACGAGAACTCGCGGTTTACATAGAGCGCGGGGTCCGAGAGGTCGCGCGGCAGGGATCCAACGGTGGCCATCAGGGCATCAAAGCCCTTTTGCGGCGTGCCATCCAGCCCGTGCGGCAAAGCCGCAACACGGCGGCGCCCCTGCGTTTCAGCGCGTGACGGTGGCCGTCACCACGTACCTGGGCCGCACCAGGCGCTGCGCACCCGCCAGGCGCACCTCCAGCAGGTAGCCGCCGTCCTGCTGGGCACGGAACCTCAGCGTCTCGGTGGATCCCTTGTTCACGGCCCCCGCCACCAGCCACTGGCGGGCGAAGCGGGCGCCCTGCCGGTACGCCGGGGCGCCCGGCTTCCACAGATAGAGGTCCACGTCATTACCCGCGGCCACCGTGGACTCCGCGCTGAGCGACTGACCCTTCTTCAGGTACACCACGGAGTAGTCGCGCAGGTCGGCCCATGTGCGCAGCATCCCGGACCGCTGCCCGAACGAGTACCCGCGCGCCACCAGCACGCCGGCGCCGGCCAGGGCACGGGCGCCCGGTCCGTCGTCGTCGGGCTCGGGGGCGTCGAGGGAGGGCGGCTTCATGGCCAGCGCACGGGTGAGGTCGATGACCCCGGTGCCACGCGCGCGATCGAGGCCGTCGCGCGACCCGCGTGCCGTGGCCATGAGGATCTCGGTGATCTGCGCAGCGGTCAGCGTGGGGCGGGCGGCCAGCAGGCGGGCGGCGGCGCCGGTCACGACGGCCGCGGCCATCGACGTGCCGCTGCGGGTCTCGAAGCGGGGTCCGCCCTCGGGGCCCCGCGCGCTGCCGGCCGTGATGTCGCGCCCGGGCGCCGCCACGGCCACGTGCAGGCCGCGCGTGCTGTCGGGAAGCGCGGTGCCCGCCTCGTCGGTGGCGCCCACCGCGAGAACGTGGCGGTAGGCGCCGGGGTACTCGCACTGCGTGATGCCGGCCACGCCGCAGGTGTCCTTGCCGCTGTTGCCACTGGCGGCGATGACGAGGATTCCCGCGCGCACGGCTTCGTCGATGGCGTCCTGCTCCACCTTCGACCGCGAGCTTCCCTGCAGGCTCAGGTTGATCACGCGCACGCGGCGGCTGATGGCGTACCGGATGCCGTCGGCCACGGCCTGTGCCGAGGTCTGGCCCGTGGGCCCGGCGATCTGCACTGGGAGGATCAACACCCCGGGGCCGGCCTCGGAGCCCGATGCCACGGTCGAGATGATCCCGGCCACCACGGTGCCGTGCCCCTGCACGTCGCGCAGTGGGTCTCCCCCGCCGAAGGCGAACGACCGCGCGTGCTGTGTGTCGACCCGGTTCGCGAGCCCGGCGGCCTGGGGCGAGACGCCGGTGTCGAGCACGGCCACCAGCGGCGGCTGGTTGTAGATGCGCCCGGCGGGCTTCCACCGGATGGTGCGGAGCCAGGCCTGCGAGGTGAGCAGCTGGGAGTCCTGGTCGAACGCCGACTGCATCTCGCGCGCGGCGGACCGCGCCCGCACCGGTGCGACCAGCGCGGGCGGCGGCGTGGCATGCACGGCGATCATCGGCGCTTCGCCACCGCGACGAACACCAGGCCGGCGATGAGAAGGATTCCCACGAGCACGGCCACCAGCACGCCGAATCCAAGCGCCAGCGGCACCCCGATGACGATGGCCTGTGCGCCGCCGACGATGATCAGGAGGTCACGGCCGAGCCCGGCCGGCACGCGGCTGAGCAGACCCACCGAGAGGGCCAGCACGATGGCCGCGGCGAGCAGCACCCAGAGGAAGGCCGGGCGCCAGACCAGCAGCAGAACGGCCTCGGCGGCGGCCAGCATGACGGCCAGCAGCAGGCGCCTGCCCACGAGCACGTTGTGCCACCGCGCACCCTGGCGAGGGGGTTCTTCCTCGATGACGATCTGCATTTCCGGCACGGGTCCGAATGTAACAGCGGGGACGGGTGGCGCTAACGTGCCCGGGCATGTGGCGACGTGTGGCAATCCCCATCCTCTGCGCGGCATTCCTGGTGCCGGCGGCGGGCACGGCATCGGGCCGTGGGCCGGCAATGCCCACCGAGGCCCAGCAGCAGGAGGCGGTCGCCCGGGTGGCCAAGCTCGGGCTGCCCATCTACGAGGCCGGACGCCAGGGCAAGTACATCGCGCTCACGTTCGACGACGGCCCCGGGCCGTATACGTCGAAGACGCTCGATGAGCTTCGCAAGTACGGGTTCAGGGCCACGTTCTTCGTGAACGGCAAGAACTTCGCCCAGTGGTCCGACACGCTCCGTCGCACCGGGCGCGAGACCAACGTGGGCGACCACACCTGGTCGCACCCCTATCTCCCCGACATCCCGGTGGCGCGCCAGATCTCCGAGGTGTCGCGCAGCATGACGGCGTCCACGGGCATCACCGGCGACCGCGTGCAGCTGTTCCGGCCTCCCTATGGGTCGACCACCACGCCCCTGAACTCGTGGCTTCAGGGCAAGGGCGTGCTTCCCGTGCTGTGGTCCACCGACAGCCGCGACTCGCTCGGCGCCAAGCGCGAGGAGATCCTGCGGCTCAGCAAGGAGGGCGTGAGGCCGGGGGCCATCATCCTCCTGCACGAGAACCGCGGCCAGACCTACTGGGCGGTCAACCGCCTGCTCCCCTGGATCAGGAAGCAGGGATATACGGCGGTCACGGTGCCCGAGCTACTGGCCCTCAACCCGCCCGACCTCGCCGCGGTGAGGAAGCGTGCGGGGTCCGGAGTGGGCTTCCGCTAGGCGCCGGGGAAGCGCGCACGCAGCACGCGCGC
>CAZIQQ010000047.1:4069-13574 GCA_964541555.1 uncultured Bifidobacterium sp.
CTGCTCGGGACGCGCCGACTCGCCCAGGCCCAGGGTCACCAGCGCGGCGCGCACGGCGTCGCGGTCGGCGCCGGCCTGCCCGAGGGCATTGACGATGGTCTTGCGGCGCACCGCGAACGCCGCGCGCACCAGCGAGCGCGTGGCCGGGTCGGGCGCCGGCGCGATGCGGCGCAGGCCCACCAGGGCGGAGTCCACGCGGGGGCGCGGCGAGAACACCTCACGCCCCACGGTGCGGCGCCCGGTGGACCGGCATGCCAGCTGCACCACCACGGACGGCCCGCCGTACAGCCGCGTGCCGGGTGGCGCCAGCCAGCGATCGGCCACCTCACGCTGGGTCATCAGCGCCCAGTCGGTCACGCCCGGCAGGCGGCAGATGGTCTCGATCAGCACCGGGGTGGCAACGTGGTACGGCAGGTTGCTCACCACCTTCGTGGGTGGGGGGTCGAGCGCCTCGAGGTCGACCTTCATGCAGTCGCCCCAGTGGATGTGCACGCCGGGAAGCCCGGCCGTCGACTCCGCCAGCGGATCCTGCATGCGGGGGTCCACCTCGAGCGCGTGAACGGCGCGGGCGGTGCGCCCGAGCGCGGCGGTGAGGGTGCCCAGCCCGGCGCCGACCTCGAGCACCACGTCATCGGGCCCCACCTCGGCCATGCGCATGGCCAGGTCGACCAGGTTCTCGTCGAGCAGGAAGTGCTGGCCCAGGTCGGTGTCGGGCCGGATTCCGTGGCGCTCCATGAGCCGCTGGGTACCGACGCGCTCGGGCGGGGTGCTCACCATCCGAACACGCGTGCGGCCGTGGCCGTGGTGGCGCGATCGAGCTCGGCCACGCCGTCGCCGCGCAGGCCGGCGATGCACTCGAGCGTGTGGGCAACGAATGCGGGCTGGTTGCGCTTGCCGCGCATGGGCACCGGGGCCAGGTACGGGGCGTCGGTCTCCACCATCAGCCGGTCGGCGGGGATCCTCGTGACGGCCTCGCGCAGCTCGGTGTTCTTCGGGAAGGTCACCGGGCCCGCGATGCTCAGCACCCAGCCGCGCTCGAGGGCCTCGTCGAGGTACTGCGGAATCGAGAAGCAGTGCAGCACCACGTTCTCGAGCCCCAGGTCGCGCAGGATCACCATGGTGTCGTCGGCGGCGTCGCGTGTGTGGATGACCAGGGGCAGCCCCAGCTCGGCCGCGAGCTCGCCCTGCGCACGGAAGGCACGCGACTGGTCGTCGGGGGTCTCGCGGTCGTGGAAGTAGTCGAGCCCCGCCTCGCCGATGGCCACCACCTTCTCGTGCTGCGCCAGGTGGCGTATCCACTCCACGTCGGAATCCCGCCAGCCACCCCGGCCGGCATCGACGGGGTGCACCCCCACCGCCGCGTACACCTGCGGGTGCTGATCGGCCAGTGCCACGGCCTGCTCGCTCTGCTCGCGCCCGCAACCGATCGTGACCATCCGCTCCACCCCGGCCGCGGCGGCCGCCGCGATGAGGTCGGGAACCGGGTCGTCGCACGACGGCAGGTGGCAGTGGGAGTCGACTACGTCGTCACCTCATCGGCCTCGATGCGCGGGAAAAGCGGCTCGGGCGGCACCACCCGGGCGCCCGGCGTGCCGGACTCCCAGGCGGCCAGGCCCAGGTCCACTCCGTCGGCAGACTCGCCCAGCGCGGTCAGCACCTTCCCGCAGGAGTCCGGCAGCACCGGCCACAGCAGGATGGCGGCAATGCGCAGTCCATTCGCCAGGCTGAACAGCGCTTGGTCAAGATCGCCCGCCCGGGCGTCGTCCTTCGCCAGGGCCCATGGCTCGCGCTCCTCCACCAGGCGGTTGAGGCGGCGCACCCAGCCCCACGCGGCCTCCACTGCGCCGGTCACCTCATCACGCCCGAAAAGGCCGACGACCTCGTCGCGCGTGGTCACGGCCTGTGCCGCCAGGTCGGCGTCGCCCCCCGGGTCATCCGGCACCACGCCGTCGCGGTAGCGCTCGATCATCTTCGTGGTGCGCGACAGCAGGTTGCCGAAGTCGTTCGCCAGCTCGCTGGTGTAGCGCTGGTGGAAGCCCTCGTCGGTGAACGTGCCGTCATCGCCGAAGCGGATCTCGCGGCACAGGTAGTAGCGCAGGGCGTCGAGGCCGTACCGCTCGATGTACGGGAACGGGTCGACGATGTTCCCCGTGGTCTTCGACAGCCGCTCGCCGCCCTTGAGGATGTACCCGTGCACGAACAGCCGCTCGGGCAGCGCCAGGTCGGCGCTCATCAGAAGCGACGGCCAGATGACGGCATGGAACTTGAGGATGTCCTTCGCCATCAGCTGCAGCGTGGGCGGCCAGAGGCGGTCCACCAGGTCCGTGCCCGGCTGCCCGTATGTGAGGGCCGTGTAGTAGTTGAACAGGGCGTCCACCCACACGTACACGGTGTGCGCGGGGTCCCACGGCACGGTGACGCCCCACTCCACCTGCGCCCTGCTCATCGAGAGGTCGTCGAGGCCCATCTCCACCATGCTGCGGGCCTCGTTCATGCGCGACCTCGGGCGCACGAAGTCGGGCACGGCGTCGTAGTGGGCCAGCAGGGCGTCCTGGTACGCCGAGAGCCGGAAGAACCAGTTCTCCTCCTCGATCCACTCCACCTCGCGCTGATGGGTGGGGCACGTGTGCCCCTCGGCGAGGTCGCCCTCGTTGTAGAAGGCCTCGCACGACGTGCAGTACCAGCCCCCGTACGAGCCCTTGTAGATGTCGCCCTTCTCGTGCATGCGCACGATCAGCTGCTGCACCATGGCCTTGTGCTGGTCGTCGGTGGTGCGGATGAAGAAGTCGTTGCTCGCCCCGAGCACCCGCCCCATCTCGCGGAAGCGCGCCGACAGGTCGTCGGCGTGTTCCTTCGGGGTGCCCCCGGCATCCTCGGCGGCCCGGGCGATCTTGGCCCCGTGCTCATCCGTGCCGGTGAGGAAGAAGACGTCCTCGCCCCGCTGACGGTGGTGGCGGGCGATGACGTCGGCCATGATCGTCGTGTACGCGTGGCCCACATGCGGGTCCGCATTCACGTAGTAGATCGGCGTCGTGATGAAGAAGCGGCCGGGCACGGAGGAGGCAGCATAGCGGCGGCACACCCACCCCCAGCACGCGTGCTCGCGGTCGTGCACGCGATTGCGGCCTGCCTGGACGCCGCAGGCACCCCCTGGCGCCTCGCGGGCAGCGCGGCGGCCCTGGTGCGCGGTGCCCGGGTGCGCCCCGGCGACGTCGACATCGAGGTGGCCGGACCAGACGCCGACCGGGCCGCGCGCGCGCTGGGCATGCCCCCTCCCGCGCTCGCCGAGGGCGGCGGCTGGTCGTCGCTGCGGAGCGCGGGCACCATCAACGGCGTGGCGATCGACCTCTCGGCCGGCCTGCGCGTGACCGGCCCCGGCGGAACGCTGCACGCAGACGACGCCCCTGTGGACACGGTGACAGGCACCGGGGTTCGCGGGGGCATTTGCCTCATTCCCATGGGCGAGGCGCTGGCGCGCGCGATTGTCGCGGGAAGTGACGAGCGGCGCGCGAAGGCGATGGCGGCCCTGCCCGCGGATGCCGGCGCGCGCGCCGGGGCGATCGCCTACGCCGAGTCGCGCGTGGCGGCGGCGGCCAGGGCGGCCCGGTAGGCCGCATTCCGCGACGCCGCGCCGAGCGTGGCCACCACGTCGGCGGCGCGTGCCGGGCTCATCCCCGCCTCGAGCATGGGCACGATGGCGGCGGCCAGATCGGCCTCATCGGGCGCGGTCGGCGCCCGGGGCGGCGCTACCACCACGGCGACCTCGCCCTTGAGGGGATCTCCCAGGCGCGCGGCCAGTTCACCGGCGGTGCCGCGGATGACCTCCTCGTGCACCTTGGTGAGCTCGCGGCACACAGCGACCGGGCGGTCGGGGTCATGAGCCGCGATGGCCGCCAGCAGGGCACCCACCCGGCGTGGCCCCTCGAACACCACGACCGGCTCGCCCCATGAATCGATGTGCTGCACGAACTCGCGCAGCTCGGCGGCCTTGCGCGGGGCGAAGCCCGCGAAGGCGTAGCCGGTTCCCGTTGCGAGCCCCGACGCCACCAGGGCGGTCTCCACCGCCCCCGCACCCGGGATGACCGTGACCGGCAGGCCCGCGTCAACTGCGGCCGCCACCACCCTGGCGCCGGGATCGCTGACCCCGGGCATGCCCGCGTCGCTCACCAGCACCACGTGGGCGCCGTCCTGCATGCGGCGCACCAGGTCGACCGCGCGCCGTGCCTCGTTGTGCTGGTGCGCCGGAACCATTGGCGCGTCGGATCCCGCGTGCCTCAGCAGCACGGCTGTTCGCCGGGTGTCCTCGCAGGCCACCACGTCGGCGGCCCGCAGCGCCTCGGCGGCCCGTGGCGACAGGTCGCCCAGGGATCCGATGGGCGTGGCCACCACGGTGAGCATGCCGCTCAGGCCGTCACGCCCTCATGCGCCATCAACGCAGCGCCCACCATTCCGGCGTCGGGCCCCATCTGCGCCACGCGCAACGGGGCCCGCCTGGTGGGTGGCAGGGCCCTGTGCTCGTACACCGCCCTCGCAGGCCCCAGCAGCAGCTCGCCCGCGGCCGACACGCCGCCGCCGATGAGGATGATGTCCGGGTCGAACGTGTTGGCGAGCGACGTGACGGCCACGCCCAGCCATTCCCCCGCGTTGGTGAGGATTGCCAGCGCGTCGGCATCGCCCTGCTGGGCCAGCGCCAGCCCGGCGCGGCTATCGAGCGCGCCATCGGAGTGCAGCGCCCCGAGCGCCGATTCCGGATGCGACTCGCCGAACTCCCGGAACACGCGGGTGAGTGCCGTGCCACTGCACATGGTCTCGATGCAGCCCCGGTTGGGGCAACCGCCCTGGCACGGCGGGCCGTTGCCGTCCACCGAGATGTGCCCCAGTTCGGCCCCGTGGCCCCGCCCCCCGCGGAACACCCGGCCACCGATGATGATGCCGCCCCCCACCCCGGTGCCGAGCGTCAGCAGCACCACGTCGTCGACATCGCGTGCCGCCCCCAGGCGGTGCTCGGCCAGCGCCGCCAGGTTGGCGTCGTTGTCCAGGAACACGGGCACGCCGACCAGCTGGCGCAGGGGGGTCGCGGCGTCGAAGTCGTCCATGCCCGTGTGAACGGAGTGCGCCACGAGCCCGGTGACCGAATCGATGGTGGCGGGCAGCCCCACTCCCACAGCCCGTACCTGGTCGGGCGACTCCCGCGACAGGTCTGCCACCAGGCCCGCGATGGCATCGATGATGGCCATGCCGCCCACGGGCGTCGGGATGACCACCGGCTCGGTGACGGACAGGTCGGGGCCCATACGGCCCGCCGCGATCTTGGTGCCGCCGACGTCCACGCCGATGACGCTCATGTACCCCCCGGGGACGGGAACACCCGTCGGCGACGGTACCATCGCCAGCCGATGCCGCCCCAGGGAAAGCCATATCGCCGATTCAAGGCGCGCGGATCCGGAAAGTCGGATGAGGGGCTCGAGGGCCTGCAGCAGCTCACCAGCGGCGTGGGCGCTGCCGAGCGCCCCGAGCGCCCGCCCGAGGTCGACCCCTGGGCACCGAAGCCCGATCGGCACTGGTGGTCGCTGCGCGGAATCGGCGTGTGGGGGTGGACGTGGCGCCTCGGCACCATCGTGCTGCTGGGCGTGGTCGCGTGGGGCGTCCTGGGCTTCCTCAGCCTGCGTGGCGCCGTGGCCGACGCCAACGCGCGCATCACGCCCACCGCGAAGGCGGCCCTCTCCCCCGCCGGCCCCTTGCTGTCGTCACCCCAGAACACCCTCGTGGTGGGCATCGACGCCAGGCCCGGGGAGACTCGCTCGCGGGCCGACTCCATCATGGTCATGCGCACCGACCCCGGGGCCGGCAAGGTGAAGTGGCTGTCGATCCCTCGCGACTTCCGCGTGGACCTCCCCGGCGTGGGCACCGAGAAGATCAACGCCGCCTACTACTTCGGCGGCCAGAAGGGCATCGTCAACGCGGTGCGCGACCTCACCGGCCTGCCGATCCAGCACATCGTGGTGGTGCGCTTCAACGGCGTGAAGAAGCTGGTTGACGAACTCGGCGGCGTCACCGTCAACAACCCCACGGCACTGAGGAACTGCCCGTACTCGGGCGGAATCACCGTGTCGTTCCCGCAGGGCAAGGTCGACCTCGACGGCGAGCGCGCCCTGCAGTTCGTGCGCGTGCGCAAGTGCGACAGCGACTTCTACCGCGCCGCGCGCCAGCAGGCGTTCGTGACCGCGCTCAAGGGCAAGATGGCCTCGGTGTCATCCGTGCCATTCGCGCCCTGGAACGGCGCCGCCGCGGTGAGGTCGATGGGCACCGACATGGGGCTGTCAGACCTCATCAAGCTGGGGTGGCTCCAGTGGCGCCTGCAGTCCGACCCGAAGGACCGCATCGTGCTGGCGGGAATACCCCGCATGGTCGGCGGGGTCTCGTATGTGGTGGGCGAGCCCGACCTCGACGAACAGCAGCTGGCCGACTTCGTCGGCCGCTAGCTAGACCTTGTCGAGCCCCACGCTCTTGCCGCCACCGCTGCTGCCGCCGTCGGACCCCCCCGACGACCCACCTGACGGTGAGCCGCCGCCGGATCCGCTCGCGGGTGCGGCCGCGGGCTGCTCCTTCGGGCGCGTCTTGGTGCCGTAGTCGGTGTTGTGGAAGCCGCTGCCCTTGAAGTGGATGGCGGGAGCGTGCAGCACGCGCTGCGCGGGCGCTCCGCACTCCTCGCACTTCTTGATGGGCTTGTCGGACATGCTCTGGACGGCCTCGAACCGATGGCCCTTCTCACAGCGGTAGTCGTAGACAGGCACGCGGACTCCTGGGACGGGAAACTCGCCGAGTATAGACCCGCGTGGGCGGCGCTGGCACTCGCATCGGCGGGGTGCCACCACGGTTGGCCGGGTTGCGCCCTTGCTAGCCTCGGCGACGGACGCAGATGACCGAGCCGATGACCAGAAACCGGACCATCCGCCGCGTCGTCGCCCTCGAGGTGGCCATGCTGGCCGTCGCCGCGACCGCGTCGCGCCGCAGTCGCCTCGCGGCCGCGGGTCTGGTGGCGGCGGGCGCGGCAGGGGCCTGGGCGGCATTCCGCCCCGGCTCACCCCTGTTCGGGCCGGTGCTCAGCCGCGGCCCCTCCGGCTCGCTACGCGCCGCGCTCACCTTCGACGACGGACCGGGGCCGTCCACCGAGGCCATCCTCGACGCCCTTGCCGACGAGGGCGTGAAGGCCACGTTCTTCGTGCTCGGGCGGCAGGCGCGGCGCCATCCCCACATCCTGCAGCGCATGCGCGACGAGGGCCACCAGATCGCCAGCCACGGCTACGACCACGGCATCCTGGTGCTGCGCGGGCCGGGCCACGTGCGCGACCAGCTCACCCGCACCGAGGAAGCCGTGGAGCACGCCGTGGGTCCCGGCGTGCTCACACACCTGTTCCGCGCGCCACACGGTTTCCGCGGCCCGGCCACGTGGGCCGCGGCACGATCGGCCGGCTACCGCGTGATCGGCTGGAGCAAGGGCGTGTTCGACTCGGCGGACCCCGGCCCCGACGTGGTGGCCGAGCGATCGGCCCGGGCGCTGCGGCCGGGCTGCATCCTGCTGCTGCACGATGCCGACGGCTGGGATCCGGATCGCCTGCGGGCCCACACCGCGGCGGCCATCCCCGACATCTGCGCGGCCGCCCGCGACCAGGGCCTGGAACTCGTCACCCTCGACGAGCTCGTGGCGTGACCGAGGGCACCGCCAAGCGCCGGGCGATTCCCCGTTGGGCGTGGCACGCCCTGCGCCTCACCGTGATCGTGGTGGTCGTGGCCCTGGTGGTCTGGCGTGTCGACTGGGGCGCGGTGATCGCCGCCTTCCGCGTCGACAACATCTGGCTGCTGTTCATCGCCGTCATCGCCAACTTCCTGTCGGTGCTGCTGAAGGGGGCGGCGTGGAAGGGCGTGGTCGACGGCCTGCCCGGGCTGAAGCAGCGCACCCGCTACATGGACCTGCTCAGCCCGCTCATGGTGGGCTTCCTGTTCAACACGATCCTCGCCGCCCGTGTCGGGGAGATCGCCAAGGTGCTGCTGGCCAAGCGGCGGCTGGCACGCCGGGGCGAGGACCTCTCCACCACCGTGCTGCTGGGAACCGTGGTGGTCGAGAACATCATCACCACCATCGCCTGGGTGCTGCTGGTCATCCTCATCGGGCTGTTCCTGCCGCTGCCGTCGTATGCGTGGATCATCACGGCTGTGCTGGGCGTCATCTGCCTGGTCATCGTGGTGGTGGCGCTGCTGCAGAACCCGAACCGCCAGGTGCCGCCCTGGCTCTCGACGGGGTCGATCTGGCGCCGGGTCACCCGGGCGTTCCAGCGCCTGTGGGGCGCCGTTCACGAGAGCCATGCCAGCCTGCGCGACCCCCGCCAGATGGCCCGCGTGGCGGTTCCGAGCCTGGGCACCTGGCTGGCGCAGTGGGCCGGCATCTACGCCACGCTCGGCGCATTCGGCCTGGGCTACGTGGGCTGGGGCGGCGCCGGGCTGCTGCTGGTCACCATCACCCTGGCCCAGTCGTTCCCCATCCTCCCCGGCAACCTCGTGGTGTTCCAGGCCGCGGCGGTCGTGCCCCTCACGGCGTCGTACGGCGTGAGCGCCGCCGACGCCCTGGCCTTCTCCATCGTGCTCCAGGCCACCGAGATGGCCGTGGGCGTGGTGATCGGCTTCATCTTCCTGCTCTTCGAGGGCGTCAGCTTCAAGCAGCTGCGCCGCGAGGCGGAGGAAGAGGAAGAAGCCCTCGAAAACTAACTATCCAAACCGCCCGGAGACGTAGGCCTCGGTGCGCGCGTGCTGGGGGTTGCCGAAGATATCGGCGGTGGGCCCGGTCTCGATGAGACGGCCGGGCTCGCCCTCGTTCTCGATGGTGATGAACGCGGTGAAGTCCGACACGCGGGCGGCCTGCTGCATGTTGTGGGTGACGATCACGATGGTCACGCGGTCCTTGATGCTGCGGATGAGGTCCTCGATGCGCAGGGTCGACTGAGGGTCCAGCGCCGAGCACGGCTCGTCCATCAGCAGCACGTCGGGCTCCTCGGCCAGGGCGCGCGCGATGCACAGCCGCTGCTGCTGCCCACCCGACAGGCCGCCGGCCTGGGCGTCGAGCCGGTTCTTCACCTCGTCCCACAGCCCCGCGCCGCGCAGGGTGCGCTCCACCAGATCGGTGCGCTCCGACTTGTTCAGCTTGGTGCGCGTGAACTTCGGGCCGGCCAGGATGTTGTCGGCGATCGACTTCGTGGGGAACGGGTTCGGCCGCTGGAACACCATGCCCACGGCGCGGCGCACCGCCACCGGGTCGGCCTCGCGCGCGTAGATGTCGATATCCCTCAGGTACACGGAGCCCTCGCACCGCGCCCGCGGCACCATCTCGTGCATGCGGTTGAGGCAGCGGATGTACGTTGACTTTCCGCAACCCGACGGCCCGATGAGGGCGGTCACCGTGTTGCGGGGGAAGTCGAGCGTGATGTCCTCCACGGCCTTGTGCGATCCGAAG
>CAZIQQ010000048.1:0-13419 GCA_964541555.1 uncultured Bifidobacterium sp.
GAGCAGCCCGCGCACCTGATCCACCACGTAGTCCACCTTGGGGGCGTCGATGCCCGGGAACACCCCGAGCCACAGTGCGTTCTCCATGACGAAGTCGGCATTCGGGACGTCGCCCACGACGCGGTAGTTGGTGTCGGCGTATGCGGGTTGCCGGATGAGGTTGCCGGCGAACACGAGGCGCGTGCCGATGCCGCGCTGGTTGAGGCCGCGCACCAGGTCGTTGCGGCTGATCGGGCCACCGGGCCGCACCGCCACCGGGTACCCGAACCAGCTTGGGTCGGAGTTGGGCGTGGCCTCCGGGAGGATGAGGTGCTCCTGAAGATCGGCCAGGCCCTCGTTCAGCAACGTGAAGTTGCGCTGGCGTGCCGCGATGAAGGAATCGAGCTTGGCCAGCTGCGCCACGCCCACGGCGGCCTGCATGTCGGTGACCTTCAGGTTGTACCCGATGTGTGAGTACACGTACTTGTGGTCGTAGCCCGCAGGCAGGCTGCCGAACTGCTGGTCGAAGCGCTTGCCGCAGGTGTTGTCCTTCCCCGGCTCGCACCAGCAGTCGCGACCCCAGTCGCGGAAGCTCTCGGCCAGCACCTTGATCGGCCCCTTGTCGCACAGCACCGCGCCGCCCTCGCCCATGGTGATGTGGTGCGCGGGGTAGAAGCTGACGGTGGCGAGGTCACCGAACGTGCCCACCTGCTTGCCGTCGTACGTGGAGCCCACGGCGTCGCAGCAATCCTCGATGAGCCACAGGTCGTGCTTGCGGCAGAACGCGGTCACCGCCGCGAGGTCGAATGGGTTGCCCAGCGTATGGGCCACCATGACGGCCTTGGTGCGGGGCGAGAGTGCGGCCTCGAGCTGGCTGACGTCGATGTTGTAGGTCGGAACGTCGACGTCGACGAACACGGGCACGGCGCCGTGCTGGATAGCCGGGTTGACCGTGGTGGGGAATCCCGTCGCCGCGGTGATGACCTCGTCGCCGGGGACGATGCGGCGGTCTCCCAACTTGGGGGATGTGAGTGCGGCAAAGGCCACCAGGTTGGCCGACGAGCCCGAATTGACGAGCAGGCAGTGTCGTACGCCCATGCGCTTCGCGAACTCGCGCTCGAACTCGTGGGCGAACCGGCCCGTGGTGAGCCAGAAGTCGAGCGAGCTGTCGACGAGCTTCACCAGGTCGTCGTCGTCGAACACCCGGCCGGACACCGGAACCGGTGATTGGCCCGGAACGAACTGCTCGGGGGGGAAGGCCTGCGCGTGGTACTCACGCACGAGGTCGAGTATCTGCGCGCGGAGGTCGTCGGCCGCGCTGCCGGCAGGTGTATCGCTCACGGCGCGAGCATACCGCCCCGCCCGGGCTCGTCAGCGGGTCACGATGGCCGCAACGTCCTGGGGCGTGCGAAGCGGCGGCGCGATGCGGCTGAAGATGGTGTAGCGGGCCACCGTCGCGGTCTGGAATCGCCGCCCGGTCGCCTGGAGCTGGGCCCTCGTGGCATCGGCCATGGCCCCCGTGGGCGCCACGATGACGGCGTCGGGGTCGGCGTAGGACCGGGCGTCATAGGCCGGGAAGTGCGACGAGCCGTTCGGCGTCACCACGAAGGCATCACCGCCTGCGAACTGCAGCGGATATGCCACCCAGTAGTCGGCGAACACCGATCGGACGCCCTTGGCCTTCAGATCCGCTGCGAGAGTCGGCGCATCCTCCGACGGCACGAGCTGTCCGCTCACGGACGCCGTGGCGAGCCCCGCAGGCAGCAGTTGCTGCATAGTGCGGCCGAGCACCAGGGCGCTTGCGGCAACCAGGACGATGGCCATCACCATGCGTGCCCGCCCGGTGAGCGCGAACACCCCCGCGGCGAGTCCGATTGCGAGCAGCGGGTAGAGCGTGAAGAGGTAGCGGGGCTCGCCGGCGTACCAGGTGAACTTCGCGAACGCATAGATGGGCGGCGTGATGAGGAACGCGAGGATCACGACGTCGACAGGGCGCCGACGGGTCATCCGCAGGGTCAGCATGTCCCACAGGCCCATCCGTCGGGTCCACGCGGCGGCACCGAGGATCATGAGGGCGACCATGGCGACGATCGCCGGCGGTGCCCATCGCGCAATCGCGGCGCCGCCGGCTCGCACGCCCAGGAAGTCGGCGAGAACAGGGTTCAGCAGCAGCTCGGCGCGCTCCCAGAACTGCAGCGCGGGTGGCGTGCCGGACCCGGATGGAGGGAACGGTCCGTTGACCACCCGGAATCCGATTGCCGGCAGGGCGCCGATGATGAGCCCGGCGATTCCGGCGGGGATGAGCCGCAGGAGGTTGCCGCGGGCGCTGCCGAGGGCCCAGATGAGCGCCGGTATCAGCAGGTAGACCGCGGTGTAGTTCTCCCAGATCGCCGCGCCCGTGGCCACGCCGATGCCACCGGCCACCCACATCGACCATCGGTCGTCCTTCCTCAGCCGGAGCGCGAGGATGATCGCCAGCAGGCCGAAGATCGTGGCTGCGTCGTAGGCGCCGTGCGACTTGATGCCCTTCAGCAGCGAGTAATAGGGGCCCACCGCGTAGAGCGCCGCGGCGAGGACACCCGCCCAGCGCGAGCCGACCACCATGGTTCCGAGTCGGTAGACGAGCACGGTGATGACGAGCGTGAGCGCCAGTTGAACGAGGCGCAAGGTGGTGGGCGTGTCGGGGAAGATCGCCAGCAGGGGCGCCTGGAGGTACTGCTCGAGCGCCCCCTGGTAGCTCTGCACGCCGAAGTAGGCCGGAAAGTCGCCATTCAGGATGCGCTGGGCCATGACACCCGTGACGGCCTCGTCGGCGTCGAACCCGCTGAGTCCGCTGAGGAGGATGACCAGCCGGGTGCCCGCGGCCACCAGCAGCACGCCGAGCAGGGCCCAGAGCGGCCCGTCGATGCGACGCCACGGTGCGCGCGCGGTCGTGCCGCCGGTCACACGCGCCTGCGGCGAAGCTGCCACCTCAGGCGGGGCACGTGCGTGACGGCCTCGAACACGATCGACTTCGACATCTTCGAGGACCCCTCGGTGCGGTCGGTGAAGGTGATCGGCACCTCCCTCACGCGGAACCCCAGCAGGGTCGCCCGGTAGGTCATCTCGATCTGGAAGACGTACCCGGCGCCGCCGACCTCGTCGAGCGGAATCGCCTCGAGGACCTTCCTGCGGAAGCACTTGAAGCCGCCCGTGAGGTCGCGTACGCCAACGCCCAGGATCGCCTGTGCGTACAGCGACCCACCCCGGCTGATGCCGCGTCGCACGATGCCCCACTTGGCCACCGCGCCCCCCGGGGTGTAGCGCGAACCGAGCACGAGGTCGGCATCTGACGCGGCGGCGATGAGACGTGGGACATCAGCCGGGTCATGCGAGAAGTCGCAGTCCATCTCGAGCACCAGGTCGGCTCCCTGTGCCAGCGCGTACCGGAAACCCGCGATGTACGCGGGGCCGATGCCCCCCTTCTCGGTTCGGTGCAGAACATGAACCTGGGGGTCGGCGGCCGCCAGGGCGTCTGCGATGTCGCCGGTGCCATCGGGTGATCCGTCATCGATCACCAGCACGTGCCCGTCAATGCCGTGTGCATCCAGTTGCTCGCGCACAGCAGTGACCAGCGGCCGCACGGTCTCGCGCTCGTTGTACGTGGGCACGCAGACCCACGCCGTGCCACCGGGCGTCATCGGACCTTCCTCGCCGAGGTCACGAGGGTCGTCGCGGCGAGCATCAGCTCGCCGGCGATGCGGGCGCCCGCCCGTTGCATACGACCTCGGTGGTGCTTGCGCATGAGGGGGGCAAGGGTACGGAAGTAGGCGGCGTTTGCCCGCGGGCTTCGCGCGCCATCAACGCTCGAGCCCGAGCCGACATGCACGACGTCCGCGCCGGGCCAGTAGCGCACGAGGTAGCCGGCCTCCCGGAACCGCATGCAGAGGTCGATGTCCTCCGCGTACATGAAGAACTGCTCGTCGAAGCCGCCTACGTGCCGCAATGCCGTAGCCGGCATCAGCATGAAGGCGCCTGATACGGCGTCGACGTCAGTGATCCTGTTTGCGGGCAGGTGCCCCATGGTGTACCACCGAGCGCGACGCCCCGGGATCACCCGGTCGAGGCCGGTGAAGTAGCACGCGAGTGACCACAGGGTGGGGAACCCCCGCCTGCAACGACGGTCCATGCGCCCGTGGCCATCGACCAGCCGCGGTGAGAGCACGCCGATGCGCGAATCCGACCGCATCGCGTGGAGGCACGCGGCGAGGGTCCCGGGCGGCACGACTGTGTCGGGGTTGAGCACCAGCACCGCGTCGCCCGTGCATCGGGCTATTCCGATGTTGTTGGCGCGGGCGAAGCCGACGTTCTCATCCAGTTCCACGACGTCCACCTGGTCGAACGTGCGCGCAACCTCCACCGTGCCGTCACCGCTCGCGTTGTCGACGACGATGACCTGCAGGGAGAGTTCCCGGCGGTTCATGTCGAGGCTCGCGAGGCAGTCGCGCAGCAGTTCGCCGCAGCGGTACGACACCACGACCACGCTCACCGCCGGGCGGTCGGTCACGGCCGCCACGTGAACGGGATGCGATGGACGACCTCGTCGAGCAGCGGCGCCCCGCGATCGCGGTCGCTCACGAGGTGCGGCCCCTCTGGCCAGTCGATGCCGATGACCGGGTCGTCGAAGCGGATGCTCATCTCGTTGCCGGGGTCGTAGTACGCGGAGCACCGGTACACCACGTCGGCAACGTCCGACAGCACCACGAAGCCATGCGCGAACCCCACGGGGCAGTAGAGCTGGAGACCGGTCTCGTCATCGAGTTGCCACGATTCCCATCGACCGAAGGTCGGGGAGCCCTTGCGCAGGTCGACGACCACGTCGAGTATCGCCCCCCGCGCACACCGCACCAGCTTCGCCTGCGGATTCGGCCCCACCTGCAGGTGCATGCCCCGCAGGACGCCCCTGGCCGACCTGCTCTGGTTGTCCTGCACGAAGACGTCGGTGACGCCGATGCTTGCGAGCTCGTCCTGGCGGTAGGTCTCCTGGAACCACCCACGGTCGTCTCCGTGGATGACCGGCTCGATCACGATGACCCCTGGGAGGGCCGTCTCCCGTGTCCTCATCACTGCTCCCGCGTCGTGCCGTGCAGCCGACGTGCCATGCGCCGCACCTCGGTTGCGCCGCCCCTGATCATGCTCTGGTCGGTGTTGAAGTAGATGGCCTCATGTATCACGAGGCCGATGGCGGCCACGATGGCGTCGACGGCGATGATCGCCATGCTGGACCCGGAGAAGAAGACGAGCAGCACGATCTCGAGCACGGCGAGGCCCGCGACCGCCCATACGAACCGGTGGTCGCTGCGGGCCACATGGTGATTCACCAGCAGCAGCAGTGCACCCAGCAGGGTGGTGGCGCCGAAGAAAGGCACCAGCAGCGAGGCCGCCTCTGCGTACTGGGAACCAAAGGCGATGGTCATTATCGGCTCGGCAAGGACCTCGGCCACGAGCATCGCGATGGCTCCGGCCACGAGCATCGCGATGATCCCGATTGCCAGGAACGAGCCCGTGTGTGCGTCGCGGGCATTGCGCTCTGCCACGCGTGGCAGGAGGACGAGCGCCAGGGCCTGCGGCACCACGAGGAGCGATTTGGCCACCACGCTCGCGGCCCCGAACAGGCCGGCCTGCTCACCGCCCATGCCCAGCTTGGCCGCCACGACATCCACGTTCGTGAGGGCGGCGATGCCGATGAGCCCGGTCATCACCGCCGGCAGCGATCGCGTGAAGCCGCGCCACATGTCGGGTGCGGGAGCGCTGGTCACCCGCAGGTCGCCACGTGTGAGCCACACCGCCCACACCGCTCCCACGGCGATGGCCCCGGCCACCGCCAGCAGGCTCGCGTCCGTGGTGCTGATCGGGACCACCAGCAGCAGGAGCAGCAGGGGCGCTCGCAGCACCCCGCTCGACGCATAGCTCCACGCCAGACCTGCATAGCGGTTCTCGCCCTGAAGCGCGCCGCAGGCCACCAGCAGCGGCACGAGACCCACCGCGGACGCGTAGGTCAGGAGAAGGGGACCAACGGGCAGTGCAGTACCCGATGCGTCGATGACGATGGTCGTCGCGGCCGCCACGACCGCGAGCAGCACGCCGACGAAGGAGCTGCGCCAGAGGGCGCGGCGGTAGGTGGCCATGGCGCTGGCGCGCTCATCCGACTTGGCCGCGGCAATGGTGCGGGCCGTAGACCACTGAAGGGCCACGAGCGGCAGCGACAGGACGACGATGACGCTCTGCAGAGCGGCGACGAGGCCATAGGCATCGGGCCCGAGCAGTCGCCCCGCGACGAGGTAGTAGACGAACACCCCGATGCTCCATGCGGCGATCGATGCGCCCACGACCATCGAGTTTCCGACGTCACCACGCCGGTGCGTCACCGCCTCGCTCATGCGTTGGTCATCGCCGCCATGATCGCCAGGTAGCGATCCGCGCAGCGGTCCCACCCGAAGCGCTCCGCTGCACGGACAGCGGCGGCCTGCCCCAGATTGCGTCGCCTCTCGGGGTCGTCGATGAGCCTTGCCAGCACCCCGGCCAGCGATGCGGGTGCCGCCGCCAGCGAGAACGTGGCAGCGGCATCACCCACCACCTCGAGGTTGGGGCCGTGGTCGCTCACCACCAGCGGCGCCCCCGCTGCCATGGCCTCGATGATCACCGGGTGGGTGCCACCAACCTCCGTGGGTGCGCACATCACGCCGCAGTTGTTCACCAGTTCGGCGTAGCCATCGCCGAACACGTAGCCGGGGAACAGCACGTTGTCGTTCGCGCCGGCCTTGAGGCCCGCGATGTAGTCGTCGGCGTACGGGGCATCGCCCACGATCACCAGGGGCCAGTCGGTGTCGAGCTTGGCGTAGGCGTCCACCAGCAGGTGGGCGTTGTTCTCGGGCACGAGCCTGCCCACGAACAGGATGTACTCGCCGGGTGTGAGCCCCAGCTCGTCGAGTGCGTGTGTCGTGCCGGGGTCGGGCAGGTCGGCGCCGTAGGGGATCGCCAGCAGCCTGCGCCCGAAGCGCTGCTCGTAGAGGTCGGCCACGCTCTCGGAGTCGGTCACGGCGATGGTGGCCGCGGCCGCCGACATGTGCTCGAACTGGCGGATGATCGCCTTCGCCGCGCGCGGCCACTTGGCGCGCTGGGAGTCCATGCCGTCGATCTGCAGGATGCTGGGCACGCCCGCCATGCGCGCGAAGGGCACCACGGGCGCGTTGCCCGCGATGAAGTAGATGGCCACGTCGGGCCGCTCCTTCGTCACCATGTGGCCCGTGCTCACCGTGGTGTGGGCGAGGGTGTCGAGGTACTTGTTGCGGATGGTCGGCAGGTGCACCAGGCGGGCGCCGGCGTGCTCGTTTCGCTGCTCGGTCATGTGAGGGCGGCAGTACACCGTGACCTCGTGACCGCGTGCGGTGAACTCGCGGGCCAGGTTCTCGACGGCGGTCTCGAAGCCGGAGTACGCGGCGGGGATGCCGCGGGTGCCTATGAGGGCGATCTTCACGATGCCCTCCTCAGTGCCGCCCACGCGGCCTCGCCCATCGCCACCTCGCTGAACTCCGCCGCCTGACGAACCCCGGCCTTCCTCAGCCGCTCGTGCTCTGCCGGCTCGAGGGCGGCCTGAATGGCCAGGGCCAGGGCGTTGGGGGTGGGGTCGGTGGTGATGGCCCCGTCGCCGGCCACCTCGGGCATGGCCCCGCGGTTGCTGGCCACCACGGCCGCGCCGCAGGCCATGGCCTCGAGTATCGGAAGGCCGAAGCCCTCGTACAGCGAGGGCACGCACACCACCGCGGCGGCGCGGTAGAGGTCGGCCAGCTGGTCGTCGTCCACCCGGCCCAGCCAGTGGGCGTTGGCGCCGCGCACGATCTGCTCGCCACCCAGCGCCGGGCGACCCACCAGCGCCAGCTCGAGGTCGCTGTCGCCCATCAGCGCCATGGCGCGGGCCAGGCTGCCGATGTTCTTGCGGGGGTGGATGTCGCCCACGGCCAGCACGTAGCGGCGCAGGCCGAAGCGCGAGAACACGCGGTCGGCGGCGGCGCCGGTGGGGTCGGGCGTGAACACCGGAGCCGGGTAGGTGCGCACCACGTGAACCTTGGCCGGGTCGATCTGGAAGATCTCGGTGATCTCGGCGGCCTCCACATGGCTGACCCCGATCACGATGTCGGCGCGCTTTATTGCCCTGGGCACCAGGCGCCCCAGCATCTGGCGGTCGCGCCTGCTGAACCAGCCCGGGTTGGTGACGAACGCGGCGTCGTGCACCACCACGGCCGAGGGGGTGCGGCCGCGGAAGGGCACCACGTAGTTGAACACCCCCACCTGGGCGCGGGCGCGCTCCATGGCCCGGGGGGCGCCGCGCACAAGGCGCGGCACGTTGCGGTCGGTCACCTCGAGCAGGGGCACCGCGGGGTCGATGCGCTCGCGGGCCTGGTCGTGGGCGATCATGGCCACCACGTCGTCGCCCGGGCCGGCGGTGGCCACCAGGGCGTGGATGAGGCTCTCGATCCAGCGGGCGTTGCCCGCATCGCCCGCGGTGGGCTGGGCCACCGCGTGGGCGTCGACCGCCACCCTCATCGGTGGGTCACCCGGTCATCCCCAGGGCCTCGCGCCACACATCAGCGGTCTTGCGGGCCGTCGCGGTCCACGACAGCTCGGCTGCCCGTGCGCGCGCGGCCTCGCCCCGGCGGGCCAGCTCGTCGCGGTCGGCCAGCACCTCCTCCAGCCGCGCGGCGATGGCATCGGGCGAGGCGTCGTGGATGAGGAACGCCCCCTCGCCCGCGACCTCGGCCTGCGATGAGTTGTCGGCCACCAGCACCGGGCAGCCGTGCGCCATGGCCTCCACGATGGGCAGGCCGAAGCCCTCGTACGCCGACAGGCTCACGAACAGGGTGGCCCTGCGGTACAGCTCGTGCAGCTCGTCATCGCTGATGAAGCCGAGCAGGTCGCAGCCCACGCCGCGGCGCTCGTGGGCCTCGGCCTCCTGGCTGCCGCCCGCGCCCGCGATGACCAGCCGGCAGATGGGCGGCCAGCCGGGGGCGGTGGCGAAGTAGCGGTCGTGGCCACGCATGAGGTCGATCACCCGCTTGCGGGGCTCGAACTCGCCCACCGCCAGGATGAACGGCTCGCGCGGCGGCTGGAACCCCTGGTCGTCGGCGGCGGTGCCCAGGTGCACCACGCGCAGATGGTCGTGCGGCACCCGGTAGATCTCCTCGATGTCGCGGGCGCCGGACTCGGTGGTGGCCATCACCAGGCGCGCGCGCTTGGCGGTGCGCCGGCCCAGCAGCGATGCCCAGGTGCGGAAGCCCCGTGGGTAGGCGTCGGGCATGCGCTCGAAGGCGAGGTCCTGGATCATGACGGTGGTGGGGGTGCCGCCGCGCAGTGGGCCCCAGTTCATGGGCACGTGGATGAGGCTGGCGCCGCGCTTTCGTGCCTTCCTCGGCAGCAGCACGCCCAGCCACAGCATGTCGATCACCAGGTTGCCCAGGCTGGTGAGGGCGTTCCTGCGCGGCAGGCCGCGCGGGCCGTTCACCCACACCACGTCGATGTCGGTGGGCGGGTCGGCCTTCATGGCCTCGCGGGTCTGGTTGATGACCCGGGCAATCCCCGTGCGCCTGCGGCGCGCCAGGCGCTGGTCCACCATCACCAGCGGCCGTGCCCTGTGGGGTGCGCCGCTCATGCGCCCAGGGCCTCGTCGTAGGCCTGCAGGATCATCTCGGTGGTGCGGTCCCACGAGAACTGCATGGCGCGCGACGGGCCGCCGATGGCCGCGGCCTTCCTGATCTCGGGCTCCTGCCAGGCCTCGGCGATGGCGTCGGCCCAGCCGGCGGTGTCGAAGGGGCTCTCGTAGCGCGGGCCGTCGCCACCCACCTCGCGCAGGGCCGGGGTGTCGCTGGCCACCACCGGCACGCCCGCCTGCATGGCCTCGAGCACCGGCAGGCCGAAGCCCTCCTTCAGGCTGGGCACCACCACGGCCACGGCTCCCTGGCGCAGGGCCGCCAGATGGCTTGCGGGCACGTGCCCCAGCAGGTCGATGCGGTCGAGCACCCCGGCGCGGTGTGCGTAGTCGCGCAGCAGGCGCACGCGGCGGCCGCCCCACGGGCCGGTCATCACCAGGCGCAGGGGCTCGGGCAGCATGGCCAGCGCGCCCACCACCGGCCAGGGGTTCTTGTGGGGCTCGAGCCCCCCGCTCATGAGGATGTAGGGATCGGCCGGAACTTCGCCTGCGGGGTGCGCCATGGGGGGTGCGGCAAGGGGAATGACGCGGATGCGTGCGGGGTCGGCTCCTGCCAGCGCCACGGCGTCGTCGGCGGTCTCCTGCGAGATGCACAGCAGCAGGCGGGCGTCGGGCAGGCGCTTCATCCACCTGCGGTAGGCGCGCGACTCCGCCGCGCGGCCGGCGCCTGCCAGGAACAGCTTGGGGAACGCCGCGGGGATGAGGTCGTACAGCGTGACCACCGTGGGCACGCCGCGCGGCAGCAGCTCGGGCTGGGTGGCGTGGAACAGCCGGGGATCCAGCGCACGCACGTGGCGTTCCACCGTGGCCAATGGCCAGGGGTCGGGAATGCGCCGCACGCGGAAGTCGGGCCAGCGCACCGAATGGCGCTCGGGAACCAGCGGGGCGTTCTCGCCGTCGCCTGCCACCAGGAACGCCGGGCGCTGATCATTGGGCAGCCCGGCCAGCCCCTCGGCCATTCCGCGCACAGCCGCCCCGATGCCCCGCGCCGCGTGGTCGCGGTCGAGTGGGGTGGCATCGAAGAGCACTGCGGCGTCCATTGACCCCAGCGTACCGGGGTCACGGGAATTTCAGGTCATCGCCTCCGCCGCCGCCACACGGCCGAGAACGAGCCGATGGCCACCAGCCCCAGGGCCACGAAGCCCATGATGGGCACCACGGCGGGCAGCTGATCGCCCGGGTCGCTGGGCGGCGGGGTGGGCAGGCCGTCATCTGCCGCGACGGTCGCCGTGGGATCCGGCGGCGGGGACGTCTGCCTGCCGGGGCTGCCGACGGGCCTCTGCGCCTTCAGCTGCTCCTGCGCCGCGACGCTGGTGCCGGCGAGGTCGCGCGTGATCGCCTGGCTCACGATGTCGGCGAAGGCCGAGTACTGCCCGCCGGTTCCCACACGATCCTGCGCGAACGCGAGGGCCGCGCGGAGGTCATCCACCGAGTACGTGCCGTCCAGTTGGCCGTCGAGGAAGTAGTCGGCGATGACGTCGTTGGGTGCAGACGCCGCCGTTCCACCCAGCGCGAGGGGGATGGCAACGGCAAGGGCGATGAGTCGCAGGCGCACGCCTGCACGTTAGACGCGCTAGCGCCGCACCATCAGGTGGCGCACCGCCTGATCCAGCCCATCCACCGACAGCTCGAACATCGGGAAGATCTTTCGCACGATGCCCAGCGTGTAGGCCCCGTGGATGGTGTCCCACCAGCGCTTGGGGTGGGGGTTGAGCCAGGCGGCATGCCGGAAGTGGTCTTCCAGGCGCTGCAGCCACTCCGCGCCGGGAATCTCGTTCATGTGCTGGTAGTCGATCGCCCCGCCGGGGGCCAGCAGCTCGGTGGGCGCCATGCAGGCGTCGCCCACCATCACCAGCTTGTAGTCGGGGTCCACCTGGGCCAGCAGGTGGTCGGTCGATTCCGACGTGCGCGGGTTCATGTCGGGGTGCAGGTACACCCGGTCGTACACGCAGTTGTGGAAGAACCTCACCTGGAGATCGCGGAAGTGGCTGGCCTGGTGCATGGCGGTGAACAGGCGGTCGAGCAGCATGATGTGGTCGTCCATCGATCCGCCGATGTCGAGCATCAGCAGCACGCGCACGGTGTTGCGGCGGGGGCGGCGGAATGAGAGCCGCAGTTGGCCGGCGTGGTCGGCGGTCTGGCGGATGGTGTCGTCGACATCGAGCTCGGTGGCCGGCCCGTCGAGCCGGGTGGACAGCTGCCTGAGGCGCCTGAGCGCCACGCCGAAGTCGCGCGATCCGATCTCGTGGTCGGTGCGCAGATCGCGGTACTGCCGTTCGCCGGCGGTCTGGATGGCGCTTCGCCACCTGCCCTGGCCACCGATGCGGATTCCGCCCGGGTGGTAGCCCGAGTGCCCGAACGGCGACGTGCCGCCGGTGCCGATGTGCTCGGAGCCGCCGTGGTGCTCATCCTCCTGGCTCTCGAGCTTCTCCTTCAGCTTCTCGAGCAGCTCATCCAGCTCCAGCTGGTCGCGCATCTCATCCAGGCGCCTGCGCTGGTCTTCCGAGATGTGCAGGAAGCGGGGGTTGGCGTGCAGCCAGGTCCACACCTTGTCGTCCATGGCCTCGCCTGCCGGCTCGATGCCGCTGAAGTACCGGGCGAAGGCGATGTCGAAGCCGTCGTAGTGGGCCTCGTCCTTCACCAGCACCGCACGCGACATCAGGTAGAAGCCCGACAGCGTGCTCTGGTGCAGGTCGCGCTCGAGGCCCTCGTGCAGCATGAGCCACTCGTCCAGCGCCACCGGCACCCCCTCGTCGCGCAGCGCGGTGAAGAGGCCCTCGAACATGGGGCCTAGCCGCGCTCCTGCTGCATGGCCGCGCGGCGGGCGCGGATTGCCATGTGGCGCCGGGCGATGTCGAGGTCGGCCTGCTTCTTGAGCACCACGCCCATGAAGGGCAGCTCATCCACGATGGTGTCGGGGTCGATTCCCCCCACGGCCAGCGCCTGCACCCAGTCGACCAGCTCTGATGTGCTGGGGCGCTTCTGCAGCCCGTCGAGCTCGCGCAGCAGGTAGAAGCCCTCCATCGCCTGGCGAAGGAGCCTCTCCTCCACCCCGGGGTGGTGCACCCGCACGATCTGCTCCATCTGCGCCGGGTCGGGGAAGGCGATGTAGTGGAACACGCACCGGCGCAGGAAGGCGTCGGGCAGTTCCTTCTCGGCGTTGGAGGTGATGATCACCACCGGGCGCTGCTTCGCCGACACGGTCTCGCCGGTCTCGGGGATGTGGAAGCTCATGCGGTCGAGTTCCCACAGCAGGTCGTTGGGGAACTCCAGATCGGCCTTGTCGACCTCGTCGATCACCAGCACCACGCGCTCGGGAGCGGCGAACGACTCGCCCAGCTGCCCCAGCCGGATGTACTTGGCCACATCCGCAGGATCGCCCTCGCCGAACTGGCTGTCGTACAGCCGCTGCACGGTGTCGTACACGTACAGGCCATCCTGCGCGCGGGTGGTGCTCTTCACCGGCCAGGTGATGAGGCGCATGCCCAGGCTCTCTGCCACGGCCTCGGCCAGCAGGGTCTTGCCGGTGCCGGGCTCGCCGCGCACCAGCAGGGGGCGCTCGAGGGACACCGCCACGTTCACCGCCGCCTGAAGGTCGGGCGATGCGATGTAGTCGGATGTGCCCCGGAAGCTCGCGTTGGTCATGGGGGCAGGCTACTGCCCGCGCCCGGGAGGGTCAGGCCCAAACGGCGAGGCGC
>CAZIQQ010000049.1:0-13399 GCA_964541555.1 uncultured Bifidobacterium sp.
CCACGGCATCGCGCAACGTGAAGGTGGCCCGCTACGTGGTGAGGACGCCGGTCACCGGGTAGTCGGGAAGTGGATTTGTGGGTTTTCCCACGCGCCGAGGGCGTGACGCGGGCGTGGCGCGGGCATAGGGTTCGGTCATGACGGACCCCCGCGCCACCTCGCCCTCGGTAATCCGCGTTGCGGTCGGCGAGGACAACGCCATCTTCGCCCGGGGCATCGAGCAGATCCTCGGCGAGGCCAAGGACATCCGTGTCGTGGGCGTGGCCCCCGACCGTGACGCCCTGATGGCCCTGGTGTCGCGCGAGCAGGTGGACGTGGTGCTCACCGACATCCGCATGCCCCCCACGCTCACCGACGAGGGGCTGCAGATTGCCCGCAAGCTGCTGGCCAACCGGTCGGCCGTCGGGGTCATCCTGCTCAGCCAGTACGTCGACACCGCCGTGGCCCTCGAGATGTTCGCCAGCGCCACCAAGCGCCGGGGCTACCTGCTGAAGGACCGCGTGGGCCGACCCGCCACCTTGCTTCAGGCCGTACGCGATGTGGCCGATGGCGGCACGGTGGTGGACCCCGAGGTGGTGGAGGTTCTGCTGAGCGCCCGGGGGTCGGGCGAGGGCGCGGCGCTTGCCGGGTTGACGATGCGCGAGATGGACGTGCTGCGCCTGGTGGCCCAGGGGCTGGCGAACAAGGGCATCGCCGATCGCCTGAGCATCGGCCGCCCGGCAGTGGAGAAGAACCTCACCTCGGTGTTCAACAAGTTGGGCATCGACGACGACGCCTCTCACGTGAACCGCCGGGTGTCGGCGGCGCTCATCTACCTGGCCAACAACCAGGGCGCCGCCGCCGAGGGCAACCCCTCGCGGCGCTAGGCGGTCTCGGGCCTGCGGGCGGCTGCGGCCGCCGGAACCCGCCCGCGCACGGTGGCCCCGCCGAAGGGCAGGGGGGCGAGGGGCTCGAGTGAACCTCCGAGCGCCTGCATGCGGTCGGCCATGCCGGTCAGCCCGCGTCCGGGGCTGAGCTCGGCTGACAGCCCCACGCCATCGTCGCTCACGGCGAACACGATGTCGTCGCCGTCGCGCCCCACCTCGATCACCACCGACGCCCGCGCGCCCGCATGCTTGGTGGCGTTCTGCAGGGCCTCCGACACGCAGTAGAACACCGCCTGCTCCACATCGGGGCTCACCTGGCCCAGGTCGTCAACGCGCACGCGCGCGCTGAGCGGCGCTGCCCCGGCCAGGTCGCGCAGCGCATGGGCCAGCTGGCCGGCGGGCACGCGTCGCATGCCTGCGCTCATGCCGCGGATCTCGGCCAACAGCTCATCTGCTTCGTTCAGCATGGTGTCCATCTCGGCCTGGCTGGCGACGTCGTCGGTGGCCGTGCGGCTGGCCAGCTGCTCGATGCGTCCTCGCAGCAGGATCACCCTCAACTGCGCGCCATCGTGCAGGTTCTGCTCGATACGCCGGCGCTCCTCGTCGCCCGCCATCAGCGCCTGCTGCCTGGCCTCGGCGAGGTGGCCACGCAGTTGGCCCATCTGGCCTTCCAGCTCCAATTGCTTCAGCGCAAGCGTCGCTGCCGGCACGGCGATGTTGAACGCCACCGGCTGGTCGGCCTCGAGCCCGGCGCGGTGGCACAGGGTCGCCACCAGGCGTCCATCCTGACCACGCAGCTCGGTGAGCTCTCCAGCCGTGGCAGACACATCATCGGCGGGCAGCACCACGGTGAGCGAGCGGTCGTCGAGCAGCGACCTCAGGTGCTGCTGCACCTCACTGGCAGTGGTGGCCGACCTGATGGCTGCGAAGTCGCGCTCCAGGGTTCCGCCCCGTCTGTGCTCGCCAAGCAGCACGCCTGCGCCTATGGCCACGGGCACGGCGAGGCGGGTGAAGAACAGCAGCGGGGTGATGACGGTGTTGGCCGTGGCGCCCAGGTTCGCCAGGTCGGCGACGCTGGCCAGCACCCCGGCCAGCATGTAGAGCACGCCGATCCAGGCGACCGGGCGCATCATCACGCGGAAGGTGCCACCCGACCCCCGGTAGCGGTGCGCGAGGGCGATGGCGGCCGCGCCCATGGCCAGTGCGCGCACCACCAGGTAGAGGTTGGCCAGCACGCCGGCAGCCCCCGGGGCATCCACGGCGTTGAGCCCGGTGACGGGGCAGGCGGTTCCGCAGTCGAACCCGATAGCGCCACCCGGAAGTCGCGGGGTCACCAGCACCAGCGCGATGTACAGCGCCACCGCCAGCGCCGAGAGCGGGATCGTGAACCGGCGATCGATCCATGACTGCAGGCGCCCGGTGTCGAACAGCGCGAAGGCGATGACCGCCAGGAAGAACAGCGGCGAGCGCACCACGTTGACGATGCCGCTGTCGCTGCCCGTGATGGCCACGAGCAGGCTGGTGGCGGTGATGAACGTGCCCAGGGCCAGGGCCACCCAGGCGTACGTGCGGTTGCGTGGACGCGCGATGAGGAACCCGGCGATCATCACGCAGATGAACACCTGGATGGCGGCGATCACCGTGGATCCCAGCACCGCCCCCCGCGTGGCCTCGCCCAGCAGGCGGATGAACACGACGATGTAGGCGGCCAGGAAGAGGGCGCTGATGGCCGCGACCAGTCGGCCGTCCCATGGCGACGGCACCCATTGGCGCCTGGCCCGCGCTGTTGATGCCATACCGGGAGGTGGCATGGGCACAGGGTAGCGCCGGATGTTCGGATGAGGCACGCCCGGCCGGGCAGCCAGGCCCGCTGCGACTCCTTCCTTGTGGGATAACCCAACGATTTCGCACGGATTGGCCGCCACGGCGCTACGGGGCGCGACAATGACCGGGATGCTCGCCCGCGCTGCCGCCATCGCCACGGCTCTCCTCTCATGCACCCTGCTCGCCTGGGGCTGCGGGGGTGGTGGCGACGCGGGGTCGTCGACCACCGCCCTTCCCGGCACGCCCCTCACGCGCCAGCAGGCGAACCTGCTCGCGGGCGTGCTGTACCGCAACTACCAGCAGGGCATGGGGCACTTCCAGGCCGCGGCACTGGCCGGCCCGCAGGGCGGCACCATCACGCTGGTGGGGGATGTCGACTACCGCAGGCACCAGGGGCACGCGCGGGTGTTCTCGCAGGGCGGCCGCGACAAGGTGGAGGAGGTGGTGTGGGACAGCGACACCGCCCTCGAATACCGGCCGGGCATGCTCGGCGTGGTGCGCAAGGCGAAGCCGGGCGCGGTGCTCATCGCCCGGTCGCCCGATCGCCAGCGCCGCAGGCTCGACCAGATCATCGAGGTCGTCACCGCGCTCGCCGCACCTCGCCGCGAGAACGCCCAGCTCATCCGGCAGCGCCGTCAGGCGCGGTTCATCCGTGATGATGTGCTTCGCGGCACGCCCGTGCAGGTGCTGCGCTACGGCCCGCTCACCACGGTGTGGGTCGATCCCCGGACGGGCCGCATGCTGAGGTTCGAGAGCAGCAATCAGGACAAGACCGCGCCGATCGTGGTGGATCTCGCGGGCACCAGGGCGAAGCGCATCCAGTCTCCGCCAGCGGGGGCCGTGGTGGCGGCCAGCGAGTTGGGCGACGCCTGGGTGAAGCGCGGGAGCACCAGCCCGTGATGCGGGCTGTCGCACGGGGCGCGGTGCTGCTGGCCGGCGCCGCGGTGGTCTCCGGCTGCGGGGGGTCGGGCGATCAGGGCCCCGCCGGCACCGCGCGCGAGGGCGCCACCATCCGGGTGCCGGCCGACCAGCCCACCATCCAGCAGGGCGTCGACGTCGCCGCCCCGGGCGACACCGTGCTCATCGCCCCCGGCACCTACCGCGAGGCCGTGGTGGTGGCAACAGACCGCATCACCATCCGGGGCACCAACCGCAACCGGGTCATCCTCGACGGTGGTCATGAGTTGGGCGACGGCATCTCGGTGGATGCCGACGACGTGGCCGTCGAGAACCTCACCGTGCGCGGCTACCAGAACAACGGCGTGCTCATCGACGGTTCGCACGGCCTGGCCGAGGGCGGGGAAGAGGGGCAGGAGCCGGCAGAGGGCGCGCAGCCCGGCAAGGGCGACCTGGCCATCGACGGCTACCGGGTGTCGTACGTGACGGCGTCCAACAACGGTCTGTACGGCATCTACGCCTTCGCGTCGCGCAACGGGGTGATCGAGCACTCGTACGCATCGGGCAGCCCCGACTCGGGCGTGTACATCGGGCAGTGCGACCCCTGCAACGCGGTGGTGCGCCATGTGGTGATGCGCGACAACGCCATCGGGTACTTCGCCACCAACACCCGGGGGCGCGTGGTGGTGACCCGGTCGGAGATGTCGGGTAACCGCCTGGGCGTGGCGCTGAACAGCGACGACGCCGAGCTGGGGGCGCCGCAGCAGGGCACCATCCTTCGCGGCAATGTGATCACCGCCAACAAGAACCCCAGGGCGCCGGCCATCGAGGAGGGCTTCAGCGGCGGAGGCATCGGCATCGCCGGCGGCCGCGACAACGTCATCACCGGCAACCGCATCACCGGCAACGGCGACGTGGGCGTGCTCGTCCTGAACCAACAGGGCTACCGCGCCACGGCGAACCGCTTCACGGGCAACACCATCACCGGGCAGCAGGTCGACGTGGTGGTCACCGGCCGCGCGGCCGGGTGCTTCACGGGCAACCGCATCGGCACGTCGAACCCGGCGGGCATCGAGCAGGTGGCGCCGTGCACGGGCGCGCCGACATCGACGGCCGCGCGCACGCCGTGGAGCCCTGCGCCCGCCGCTCCCGAAATCGATTACCGCAAGATCCCGCTGCCCCCGCCGCAGCCCGGCATGCCCACGCCCTGAGCCTGCTGGGCGCGGGCCGGTCATGCGCCCGCGGCGGAGCCCCGCCGGGTTACAGTGGGCTGATGCCCTTCCGCATGCGGACCCCCCGGTACCTGGTGGAGATCACGGCGATCGTGCAGATCGTCGTGTTCGGGGTGGGGGCGATGCTGCTCGCCGGGCAGGGCAGGCTGTCGGAGGTGTCGGTGACCTTCGCGGTATCCGCGGTGTCGGTGCTGGCCACCTGCATCGCGGCGGTCATCGTGTCGCGCCGCAGGCGGTCCGTTCCCTATGCCTGGGTTCTGCTGTCGGCCAGCGGGGTGTTCGCGCTCGCGGCCCTTCTGGCCGGGGCGTTCGGATGGACCAGCGGTGCCGCCGTGGTGGCGCGTTCGTTCATCCCGATTCTCACCGTGCTGGTCATCGTCACGTTCGACACCGGCAGGGCCACCACGTGGATCGACCGCCGCATCACCGTGCCGGGGCTGGTGGTGCAGGCCATGCTGCTGGTGGCGGTGTTCGCCGTGGCGCCGCGGGTGCCAAGCGGCGTGGTGGCGGTTCAGTGCGACTTCTCATGCGGTGGCGGGTGGCTGGGGCTGGAGTCGGTGGCGGCGGGCGACGCCCTCTCTCGCGCCTACATCGTGGTGAAGGCACTGGTGCTGCTGGCCATGTGCGCGGGCGTCATCTCGCGCCTGCGGTCGCTTCGCGGATCCCGACGCACGGAGTTCGCCTACCTGGGGGTGACCGCCCTTGTGTGGGTGGCCATCATCATGGTGCAGTCGGGCGTGCAGATGGTGGATCTCGACCCCGGTGCACCGATGGGGCTGATGTACGGCGTGCAGGTCGCGGTGCGCATCCTGCTGCCGTTCGCGCTGCTGATGGGGCTGATGCTGGGTGAGTGGAGGCGGGGCTCGACGCTCGAGGTGGAGTTCTCCCGCATCAGGTCCAGTGACGACCCCGACGAGCTCCGAGGCCACCTGCGCGAACTCCTCGAGGATCCCTCGATCGAGATCGTGCCCGCCCCTGACACGGTTACCGGCGGCGTTGCCGACCGGGGCATCACCGAGATGCGGTCGGCTGACGGGCGCTTGCTCGGCACCCTCGTGCACCGGCCACGCCTGGAGTCGGACCTTCCTGTGTCGTACGCCGTGGCCGTGCCCGCCGCAACCGCGGCCATGGAGCGCATGGACGTGGCGCGACAGATGGGCCAGCTCGAGGCCGACGTCGCAGATGCCCGCCGTCAGGCCCAGGCGGCGGGTGATGCCGAACGCGCCCGCATCGAGCGCGACCTGCACGATGGAGCCCAGGCGCGCATCGTGGTGCTGAGGTCGCGGGTGTCGCGGCTGGCCCGTCAGCAGGATGGCGCGCCGGGCGTGAGCGACTCGCTGCGGTCGCTCGACACCGACCTGGCGGCGCTCCTTGCCGAGGTTCGGGTACTCGGGTCTGGCCTTCGCCCGCTGACGCCCGGCACCCTCGAGGCATCGCTGCGCGATCACGCGAGCGAGCTGCCCATGTCGGTGAGCCTTGGCATCGACCCCCTCGGTGATCTTCCCGAGCACCTCGAGCTTGCCGTGTACTTCTGCGTGCGCGAGGCGCTGCAGAACGCCATGAAGCACGGCGGGCCGCACGTGCGCACGCGTGTGGACATCCGCCGTGATGGCGGCACCCTGCAGTTCGCGGTGCAGGACGACGGCCCGGGGCCGGGTGCGGCAGACGGCGGCGGCATCCGCGGCATGAGGCAGCGCATGCAGGCGGTGGGCGGGGTGCTGGATGTGGGCGAGGCGCCCGGCGGCGGCACCCTGGTGCGCGGGCGCGCCAGCGCTCAGGTGGTGGCTTCGCCCCGCGACGCGAGGTAGAGAAGGGCTGCCGCCACGCGGCGGTTGGTGGTCCTCGAGCCATCTATGGGCAGGGTCCTGAACAGCGAGGTCACCCGCTTCTCCACCGCCGCCAGGGTGATGTTGAGCCTCTCGGCGATGCCCTCATTGCTGAGGCCCTCTGCGATGAGCGTGAGCGCCTCGCGCTGGCTGCGGCTGAGGTCGGCGAGGGGGTCGGGTTGCAGGCCCACGCCCATGAGCCCCGCCACCAGGTCGGGGTCCACCACGGTGCTGCCCCCGGCCACCGCCCGGATGGCCCCGTGCATCTCGTCGGGGTCGGCCAGGCGGTCCTTCAGCAGGTAGCCACGACCGCGCTCCTGCCCCTCCAGCACCTCGGCCACCAGGCGGGCCTCCTTGTACTGGCTGAAAAGGATGAACGCGCACCGCATCCGGTTCGCCTCGATGTAGCGAAGAACCTGAATGCCCTCGTCCACGCCGGTGGGCGGCATGCGGAGGTCGCTCACCACCACATCGGGATCATGCTGGGTGATGGCGGTGATGAGCGAGTCGCGATCACGGGCCACGGCCACCACGCGCAGGTCGTCGTGCTCGCCCAGTAGCTCCTCCAGCCCCCGCGCGAGAATCGCGTTGTCCTCGCCGATGACCACGGTGATGTCACGGACAGGCGCCACGCACGCATTATCGTCCGCCCGCGCGCCACGGGTGGCTCGTGGCATTCGGGATAACCCCCGTCGTCTGATTCGGTGTCGCCGACATATCACTAGCGTCCCCCGCCGTGCATGCGCTTGAGATAACCGACCTCGACAAGGTCTATGACGACGGCACCCGGGCGCTTCAGGGCCTGTCGCTCACCGTTCCCGATGGCGGGTTCCACGGACTGCTGGGCCCGAACGGGTCGGGCAAGAGCACGCTCATCGGAATCATCACCGGGCTGGTGCGCGGGCCCGCGGGGCACGTGACGGTGTTCGGGCACGACGCCGTGGCCGATCCGCGCCGTGCGCGCACCCTGGTGGGGCTTGCCCCCCAGGAGGTGCACCTCGATCGCTTCCTCACCGCGCGTGAGGTGCTGTCGTTCCATGGCCGGTACTTCGGCATGCGAAAGGCCGACGCCGAGGCGCGGGCAGATGAACTGCTGGCCGCCTTCGACCTGGAGGGCAAGGCCGGTACCCGGCCGCACCGGCTTTCGGGGGGCATGCGGCGCAGGCTGCTCATCGCCCGGGCGCTGGTGCACCGCCCGCGCCTGGCGATTCTCGACGAGCCCACTGCGGGCGTGGACCTCGAGCTTCGTCACGACCTCTGGAAGTACCTCGAGCGCCTTCGCGAGCAGGAGCGCACGTCGATTCTCCTCACCACCCACTACCTGGAGGAAGCCGAGGCGCTGTGCGACCGCATCTCGATGATCCGGGGCGGCCGCATCGTGGCCGAGGGGACAGTCACCGAGATCATCGACCGCTTCGGCGGCCCCCGCCTGGAAGACGCCTACTTGCAGGTGATGCGTGGCGTCGCCGCAGGGGTTGCCCCATGACCGGTGACAGTCACCCCCCCGCCCCGGTGACTGTCACTGAGGATGCGGATGCGCGGCTGGGGGAGGCCGAGCTGCGGGCGGCGTCGCGGCGGGGCATGCTGGCCCTTTCGGGTCGCGAGGTGCGGCGGGTCACCAAGCTGTGGACGCAGACGATCCTGCCGCCGGTGGTCACCGCCGTGCTGTTCATGGTGGTGTTCGGCGGGGCGCTGGGCGGCGAGCTGCGCCAGGTATCGGGCATTCAGTACCTGTGGTTCATCCTGCCCGGCCTGCTGGTGACCACCGTGTCGGGGCAGGCGTTCGCCAACGCGTCCACCAGCCTCTACCAGGCGCGCAACGAGGGCTACATCGACGACGTGCTGTCGTCGCCGCTCAGGTCGGCCGAGGTGGTGTGGTCGTACATGGTGGGCGGGCTCTACCGCGGGTGGATCACCGCGGCCATCGTGGGTGCCTGCGCGCTGCCGTTCGTGGGCGGCGTGGAGAACTGGCTGCTGGCCATCGTGGTGCTGGTGCTCACAGGCGTCATCTTCAGCGCGCTCGGCGTGATCACCGGCATCTGGGCCGACTCGTTCGACCAGCAGGCCTTCATCGCCGCCCTCATCATCGCCCCGCTGGCCCTGCTTGGCGGCGTGTTCTATAGCGTCGAGACCCTCTCTGAGCCCTGGCGCACCCTCACCATGTTCGACCCGATCTACTACCTGGTCGACGCCGAGCGCGCGGGCGTCACCGGCCTGCACGAGAGCGCCGTGTGGCTGTCGGTGGCCATCGCCGCGGTGGTCGCCGTGGTCGTCACCCTCTGGGCCATCCGCATGTTCCGCACCGGACGGCGGCTCAGGCCGTAGCCCCGCGGCGATCCCCCAGTTCCTCATGTCCGGTGACGCCGCGGTCTGCCGGGCGGCCTACCGTGGGGAGGCCCCTCTCTCCTGGAGGAGGAACGACGATGACCACCGCACCCTCGGAACGCGCCACCACCATGGTGGACCACCTGTTCGACATCGGCGACGAGGATGGCCTGTCCCGGGCGCTCGCGTTGCTGTCGTCCGACATCACCTGGACCCAGTACGACATCGACAGCCGGCCCGCCACACCGCTGGTGGCGAGGGGGCTGTCCGAGGCCGAGGCCCTTCTTCGCAAGGGGATGGCCCCGGGCATGACCCATCGCGTCGTGCGCCTGATGGAGTGCGATGACGGCCTCGCGTGCCACGTGGAGTGCGCCTACCCGGGTGGGGCCAAGGTGGAGTGCACCTACCTCATGACCGTATCGGGCGGTGTCGTGACCGATGTCCTCGGAACCATGAGCTGGGACGACTGAGACCCCGTCTCCCGTGCGCCCCGTGCGCGCGGGAGACGGTTCAGCTGCGGCGCGAGACCAGTCTCCCGAAGGCCGTGAGCAGTGCGTCGGTCCAGGACACGACATGGACCACGCGCACCACGCTCATCGGCACGGACACGACCGGCCCGGCCGCACTCCCGTCAGTTGGGCCGCGGCGGCGACGGCGACCCTGCACTGCCTCACGGGATGCGCCATCGGCGAGGTGCTGGGAATCGTCATCGGCACCGCCCTCGGATGGGGAAGCGGCGGCACCGTCGGGCTGGCCGTGAGGGTGGCGCTTGCCGCCCGGTGTTCCGGGGTGCGCCGCGCCCGGCGCGGTGAATAGTCTGCCGCCATGAGCACATCCACGGGATCTCCCCCGGACAGCGTTTACGCCGTCTGGGCACTCAACGCCGCCGCGTACATCGTCCTCATCGTGTATTCGGTCACGGGCGACAATCCCTGGCCGGCGTTCTGGGTGGGCGTCGCCGCATTCGTCATCTCGGGCGCGCACTTCCTGTGGTTGCGCACAACCGACCGCTACCACCCCATGGCGTTCTCGTGCTGGGCCGGCGGCCTCGCGGCCCTCTCGTGGTCCATCGGCCTGCTGGCCGCGTACCTCTAGCCGCAACTCCACGGCGTCGATCGTCTCGCACCGTCCGCGGCCGGTGCTGGTGGACTCGCGACCGCAGGTTTTCGTACGCGGCACGCGATTGTGATGGTGAGCGAGACCCTCGCGCGCCGGTGGCCGGTATCCATCACGGGCAATGGGTGGATTGCACGGGGCCGGGGGGTGGCGTCGCCTTCCGAACAGCGCCGGGGCATGGGTGCCCGATGCAAAGCTCGATTACTACCTCGACGACGCACGACGCCAGGCCCCCAGCAGTAAGGTCGGCCTGTTCCGGGATGTCCTGGGCTTCTCGGACCGCCAGTCCTTGAGGAGGGCACTCCTCAGCCATGCGCAGGACCATCCTGCCGTCGAGTACGCCGCGACACCATGGGGCGTCCTCTGGAACGTGGACGGGTTGCTCAAGGGACCGGAGAAGGCAATCCCGATGCGCACGGCGTGGATGCTCGTTCATGGCTCGCGACGCCCGCGCAACACGACGGCCTATCCGCTGGCGCGGGGCACGCGCTAGGTTTCACCCATGGTCACGGAATCCGATCTCTTTGAGCAGGTCGTCGTCACGCGTGCTGACAATGACGTCCCTCGTGGAGTCGCGGGAGTTCTCATGGATGTCTTCCCGGACTTCGTGGTCATCGAGAGCCCCCCCGCGGCCAGTGGGGCTGAGCCCGGCATCTGGATGGTTGCGCGTGATGCCGTGGCGCGCGTCACGGGTACCGCCGCGGCGTAGCGCCTACAGCTCCACTGCGTCGATCACCTCGTGCCGGCCCTGGCCGGTTCCGATGAGGGTGATCGGCACGCCCGTGAACTGGGCGATGCGCTCAACGTACGACCGGGCCCGGGGCGGCAGGTCGTCGAGGCTGGTGACCCCCACGATGTCCTCGTCCCATCCCTCGAGCGTCTCGTACACCGGCGTGCAGCCGTGGAAGTCGCTCTGGTGCCAGGGGAAGTCGGCGCTCACCTCGCCGTCGGGCTTGGTGTAGGCGGTGCACAGCTTGACCTCGGAAAGGCCCGACAGCACGTCGAGCTTGGTGAGGCCCAGCTGGGTGATGCCCGACACCCGCACGGCGTAGCGCAGCGCCACCAGGTCGAGCCACCCGCAGCGCCGCGCGCGGCCCGTGGTGGTTCCCACCTCGTGACCCACCTCGGCCATGTGGCGACCGGCGGCGTCGTCGATCTCGGTGGGGAAGGGCCCCTCGCCCACGCGGGTGGTGTACGCCTTGGTGATGCCCAGCACGTGGTCGATGCGCGTGGGTCCAACGCCCGTGCCGGTGCAGGCGGCGCCGGCGGTGGGGTTGCTCGAGGTCACGAACGGGTAGGTGCCGTGGTCTATGTCGAGCAGGGTTCCCTGCGCGCCCTCGAACAGCACGGTCTTGCCGTCGCGGATCGCGGTGTCGAGCAGCAGCGAGGTGTCCGCGATGAACGGCTGGATTCGCGGGGCCAGCGCCAGCACCTCGTCGGCCACCGCGTCGGCGTCCAGCGGGGGCTCGCCGTAGATCTTCTCGAGCACCTCGTTCTTGGTCTCGAGGGCGATGGCGATCTTGCGGCGCAGGATGCTGGGGTCGAGCAGGTCCTGAACGCGAATGCCGATGCGCGCGGCCTTGTCCATGTAGGCGGGCCCGATGCCCCGGCGCGTGGTGCCGATCGACAGCTTGCCCAGGCGGATCTCGCTCTGGGTGTCCAGCTGCACGTGGTACGGCATGATCAGGTGGGCGTTACCCGAGATGCGCAGGTTCGAGGTGTCCACCCCGCGCTCCTCCAGCTGGGTGAGCTCCTTCACCAGCACGAACGGGTCGACCACCACGCCGTTGCCGATGATGCAGATGGTGTCGGGGTAGAGGATGCCGCTGGGGATCAGGTGCAGCGCGTACGTCTGGTCGCCGGCCACGATCGTGTGCCCCGCGTTGTTGCCACCCTGATAGCGCGCGACCACGTCGCTGCGCTCTGCGAGCAGGTCAACGACCTTGCCCTTGCCCTCATCGCCCCACTGGGCGCCGATTACCACCGTTGCCGGCATTCCCGTCCTTCGCGTGTCGTCGGGCTGCATGACGCGGCCCGCGTGTTCGCGGGCCGGGAACCGCCGGAATCATAGGCGAACCGGGGGCAGAAACAGGACCGCCCCGCCCGCCGTTTTCCGAGACGGCGGGCGGGGCGTGCCCATGACTCTTCAAGGGGGTCCCCCGGGCCGGAGCCCGGGGGACCAGGTACTGCCAGAAGCTTCTCGGGATCAGACGCCCGGGGGCTTCGGGAAGCGGTGACGCATCGTGTACTGGTACGGGGTGGCGAACAGCAGGTCCGCGATGTCCTCGTCGGTACGCTCGATGGTCTGGGTCCAGATGGTGTCGGCACCCGGGATGATCAGGTCGAAGTTGTACGACATCAGACCGATCATCTCCTTCACCGGCAGCATGGCGCCCATGTTGTCCCACGGGGTCGCCTGCAGGGCCCAGGAGCGGATCGCGCCCGCCGAAGCGGTGCGGATCGACTCGGGCTTCAGCTGGAAGCGGTGCTGACCCTCGGTCTCCGGACGGCCCATGGCCGCGGCGGTCGCCTTGGTGACCTCGCTGGGGAGGTACGTCAGGTCCCACTTCGTGCTCTTCAGCGACGGGTCCGTCACCAGGCGCAGGTTCATGCGGCCGTAGTTCGGGTCGCCGTAGAAGACCGGCTTCGCGCTCAGCTCGGCGTCGTCGTAACGACCCGTTGCCGTGTGCATGAGGTAGCCGCGACGCTCCATCGTGAAGTTGAAGTAGTCGTTGCCGAACCCACCGTAGCCGTCGTCCTCCTTGCCACCGTGCTCCTGGGTGACGATGTAGGCGATCTTCTTCGGGAAACCGAAGGGCTCACGGCCGGCGAACACAGCGGCGTCCTGCGTGAGGTACATGTACGGGTAGTACCCGCCGTAGTACGTCTTGCCGTCGCCAGCCTTGTGGGAAGCGGCCACCGTCAGACCGAACTCGCCGTACGGGCCGAGACCGGTGTGGAGGTGGTCGACGTACCAGAACTCGATGACGTCGTCCTCGAGGTCCAGGCACTTCGGAAGCACGTGCTTCAGGTCGGCCTCAGACGCACGGTAGAAGAACGCGCTCCAGCGCGAGTTCGTGTACGTGAGCGGCACGATGTCGTAGTCGACAAGCGGGTCGGCGACACCCTGGCTGATGATGTCACGCTTGTCACGGTCGAGCGCCAGCGGCGGCGCGTCGCCCGAGTCGATCCACGGGGTCGACGTAACGTCAACAATCTGTCCCATTGTGAATTTCCTCTCTTAGGGCTCTGGTTTACGCGCCGAGGCCGACGGGCTTCGGGAAGCGGTGACGGAGACCGAAGCGGTACGGCT
>CAZIQQ010000050.1:0-1679 GCA_964541555.1 uncultured Bifidobacterium sp.
GACCTCATCGTCATGGGCGCCCGCGGCCTGAAGGGCGCGAAGGCGCTTGGCAGCGTGTCGGAGCGCGTGGCCCACAAGGCCGCGTCGTCTGTGCTGGTCGTCCGCCCCGTCAGGTGATCCTGCACACCGAGCAGGGCCTGGCGACCGGCGGGGTGGTGTGGATGCACCTCACGGACATGCCCGGTGACATCCACCCGTGCGGCGAGGCGGCGTTCCCCCTCGACGGCAACCCGTACGCGCTCATCGAGGAGATCCACGAGAACGGCCCGCAGGCCCTGCCCAGCCGCGATCCCGACCCCGAGCGCACCTTCTTCACCATCACGCCCGACGAGCCGTCGCTGGGAACCCTGGCGGTGAGCGCCACGGGCGTGGCGGCACTGCTGCCCCGCGTGGCGCACGGGCAGCTGCCCGACGTGGAGGCCGGCGCGGCAATCGGCCATCACGCCGGCCCCGAGTCCATCGCCCGCGCCTGGGGCAGGTGGCTCAACCCGCGCGATGCCTGGCGCCGCGCATTCAGCCAGGCCCGCGCCGAGCCGGGAACCACCTGCTGGGAGATCATCGCGCCGGGCTGCGCCGTTGCGGTGGTGCAGGCTCCCAAGGGCGGCACCGCCGTGCCCGACCTCGACCGCGGGCCCCTCGATGCCACCGACGCGGTGCGGGTGCACCCCTCGCGCGGGGGCTGGTGGCGCGAGTGGGACTACGCCGGGGACGTCATCGACCGCGTATGCGCCATCATCGCCGTGGCCCCCGGGTTCTGGGAGACCATCGCCGGCGCGGCCATTCCGCCCGACCTCTCCACCCTCGCCTGGGACCCCACCCGCGAGGCCATCGCGGGCGTGGTGGGCGGCCTGCCGGTGACAGTCACCACCGATCAGGTGCTGGCCTTCTCGGCAGGTGAGGGCATCACCCCCACGGAGGCCGCCACGCTCATCGTGGCGGCCGAGCTCCAGCGCTTCGTGGCCTAGCGGCTACTGCGCGAAGCGCTCCCGCAGGAAGGTGAGGAAGGCGTCCCTGTCGCCATCGGCGATGGACGCGCCGTCGCCGCCCGACCGGAAGGCCGCACGCAGTTCGGTGGCCACGGGGTCGTCGCCACCCACCAGGTCGTCGATGTTGCCCATCCAGCGGATGTCGGCGTCCTGCTGCAGCAGGTGCTTCACGGCCGGGGCCGAGTAGGCGAAGGTGTCGTCGCCGGCGCCGCCGCCGGCGACGATGCGCTGGCCCAGGCTGGCCAGCTGCTGGGCCCTGTGGGTGTCGTCCTCGCTCGAGGGGTCCACGTTCCACAGCGGTATCTCCACGGCCAGGGCGCTCACCAGCGCGTTGGCGTCGGCGAACCAGCACATGGCCTCGACGCCCTCGGTGCGGCTGCCCGGCAGGCCCACCACCAGTGCCCCCCACTGGTTGGCGGCGGGGTCTGCCACCGCTGCCCTGCCGAGGCCGGTGCTGAGGCCCCCCGGAACCGGCTTGCGCTCTGTGTCGCCCATGCTCGCCCTCTCCTGCGATTGCGTACGACGTGAGGCTACCGGCCCCGGGGTGGCCCCGGGTGCACCTACCGGCGGTGGGCTCCCAGCCCGCCGGGTCCGTGCGCCGGGCGCGCGTTGTCCACGATCTTCCCGGCCATCTGAGTGATCTGGGCGTCGGTGAGGCTGGGCGCGCCCGCCGGCCTGTTGGCCTTGAGGGCG
>CAZIQQ010000050.1:1779-13109 GCA_964541555.1 uncultured Bifidobacterium sp.
GATCTGGGCGTCGGTGAGGCTGGGCGCGCCCGCCGGCCTGTTGGCCTTGAGGGCGCCGACCACGGCGTCCACCAGCGTGTCGCGCGCCACGCCCTTCTGCTGGGCCAGGGTGGCGGGCGAGGTGCCGGCCTTGCGGGCCGTCTTCAGCTCGTCAACCGTGATGCCCAGCGTCGATGCGATGGCCTGGCCCACGGCGGTGCGGGTGGCACTGGCGCGCTGCACCTTCGAGCCGGGCACGTGGTCGGCGATCTTGCCGGCCCGCGCGGTGATCTGGGCGTCGGTGAGGGTGGGCGCGTTCGCCGGCTTGCTGGCCTTCAGCGCAGCGGCGATGGCGTCCACCAGCGTGTCGCGGCTCACGCCCTTCTCCTGGGCCAGCGTGGTGAGCGACTTCCCGGCCGTGCGTGCCGTCTTCAGCGCGGCGTCGTCCACGTTCAGCGTGGCCTTCACGGCGGCGGTCACGGCGGCCTTCACGGCTGCAGGAGCGTGGTGGCCGCCCCGCGCCTGCTGGGCGCCCATCGACTGGCCGCCGTTGTCATGGGCGGTCGCACTCGATACGGCGAGCCCCGTTGCACCGCCGGCCAGGATGCTGCCGGCGAGGATGAGGCTGGTGAACCTGCGGGTACGAACCTTCATTGCGAACTCCTCCGGGTGGGTGGTGTGGGCCGAAGCCTCACGGCCGTCCGGTAGAGCCGGATGAGGGGTTGCGAAGAGGCGCATAAGAAGTGCGTGCGCATTCGGTGAAGGCGTGAAGGCCCTATGAGGCCAGCGGATTGCGCCAGCGCACCTCGGTGAACCGCGCGAAGTCGGCATCTGCCGAGCACACCTCCACGCCATGGCAGATGGCCAGTGCTGCCAGGTGGGCGTCGTGGATGAGGCGTCCGTCCACCTGATGCGTGCGTACGAGCTGCCCGAGCACCGTGGCATGGTCGGCGGTTTCCACCGGCACCCAGGCGGCGGGCGCGGCCAGCCACTCGTCCACCTGATCTGCCGCGTCGGCGGGCGAGAGGGGGGTCGGCGCGTTGGACCGCGTGCTCACCCGGTGGAAGGCCACAAGGCTCTGCCAGGGCAGGCCGACCCGGACCGGCCCGTTCAGGGCATCCTCCAGCCACGCCCGCGCGCGGTCGTGGAACGGCGAGGCCGAGTCGCGCGCGTACAGCAGCAGGTTGGCGTCGACGATCACCGCGCGGCGTCAGCCGTCGGGAATCGCAGGTCGTCGTCCATGCCGAGTATCTCGCCGGTGCATACGGGGCCCGTGATGCCGATGGGCGACGTGCGCTGCACGAAGCACGGTCGCTCGGTGGTGGCGGCTGCGCCGGCGCGCACGGCGTGGTTCAGAACGTCGCTCATGCCCTGTCCGCGTTCACGCTGCATCTGCTCGAGCAGCCTGGCGACGTCGGGGTCGAGGGTGACGGTGGTGCGCACGCGGCCCACCTTGGCGGAATCCTTGCGTCCCATGTGCATCATGATGCCACCAACATCGCATCATGGTGTGACAGCCCCGCGTTGAATCGCCCCCCTCGCGGCTAGCCTTCCGCACAGGGCCATGAGTCGCGCTCCCCGTCACCCCCTGGTCGCAGCCGCCGCGACCGTCATGCTGCTCGCGCTGGCTGCATGCACCGCGTGGGCCACCCCGGTCGCGACCGGGGAAAGTGATTTCTTCGTCGCCCCGGCCCCGGGGCAGGAGATTCCACCCCCACCGGGGGCCGACGCCCGGGACGCCGCGGCCGTGGCCGATGCCTGGGCCCGGCGCAACCGCGCCCGCACCGGCCTCGCACGGCAGGGTGCCGACCTCGAGGTGACCGAGGTCGAGCGCGCCCGCGGGGGTGTGCGGGTGGTGCGCATGCAGCAGGAGGTGCGGGGAATCCCGGTGCTCGGCGCGCAGACCGTGGTGTCGGTGCAGGGGGACGGTGACATCGCCGCGGTCACGGGCGAACGGCTGGGCGGGCCGACCCCCGATCTCGCACCACGAATCACCCCGTCGCGTGCCCGGGATATCGCCGTCGCCGACGCCGCCGCGCGCTACGGGGTAAGCCCCGCGGCCCTGCGGGCCACCACCCCCACCCGGGTCATCTTCGAGCCCGGCCTGTTCGGCGCGCCATCCCCAGAGCGTTCGTTCCTGGGCTGGCGGCTGCAGGTGACCGCCCACGATGCCGACGTGCACGACATGGTCATCGTGCATGCCGACCAGGGCTACAGCACCTTCATCCCTCTCCAGGCCCACGCCCGCGAGCGCCTGGTGTGCGACGGCGGCAACGTGCGCGGCCGGGACGTCCCCTGCACCGCCGGCGTGGCCGAGCGCACCGAGGGCGCCGCTGCCACGGGCGACACCCAGGTGGACAACGCCTACACCTACCTGGGCGGTGTCATCACCTACTTCAACACGGTGTTCGGCCGCAACTCCTACGACGGCCTGGGCACGGCCGTGCCCGCGACCGTGCGCGGCTGCTATGCCACCGACGCCACATGTCCGCTGGTGAATGCCGGGTGGCGCACCAACCACATGGTGCTGGGCGACGGCTGGGCCACCGACGACATGGTGGCCCACGAATTCGTCCACGGGGTCACACAGACCACCGCGAACCTCTACTACTGGTACCAGTCGGGCGCCATCAACGAGTCGATGTCCGACGTGTTCGGGGAGTTCTCCGACCTCACGGACGGCGTCGGTGGCGACCTCACGGCCAACCGGTGGAGGTTCGGCGAGGACCTCGCGACCGGCTACATCCGGTCGCTGTCGAACCCGACCATCTTCGGGCACCCCGACCGCACCGGCAGCGCCAGCTACCGCACGACCGAGGATGACAACGGCGGGGTGCACAGGAACTCAGGGGTGGGCAACAAGGCCGCCTCGCTCATCACCGACGGCGGCACCTTCAACGGGCGCAGCGTCACCGGTATCGGGCAGGTGAAGGCCCAGCAGATCTACTACCGGGCGCTGTCCACCCTGCTGCGCTCGGGGTCGGACTACCAGGACCTGCGCGTTGCGCTGGGGTCCGCGTGCCAGGCGCTCATCGGCAGCTACGGCATCACCGCTGCCAACTGCACCCAGGTGGACAACGCCACGCTGGCAACGGAGATGCACCTGGTTCCCGCGCTCGCCCCGGGGGCGCAGGCCACGGTGTGCTCGGCCCTCCAGGAGCCCACGTACCAGAACGGCGTGCGCGATGACATCGAGACCTGGACGGGTGGCATCACCGCCGTGTCCGCGACCGGGACCGTGAACGACTACATGTTCCGGCCCGACTGGTACGCCGCCGGGGGCACCCGCTCGCTTCGGCTGAGCGCCCTGGCGCAGGCGCTCGACGGCGCCTGGGAGTGGCACAACCTCACGGGCATCGTGGTGCCCACGAACGCATACCTGTCCTTCGACCACGCGTACTGGCTGGAGGAGGGCGTGGACGGCGTCGTGGTGGAGTACTCCGTTCGCACCAACGGGGTATGGGGCGGCTGGAACGACGCCATGGGCCTGGTGAACAGCGGCTACCTGCCGTCGTCCATCAGCGCCGGCTCGGGCACGGCCCTTGCCGGGCGCCAGGCCTTCACGGGCATCAGCCGCGGGTGGGGATCGAGCCGCCTGAACCTGTCGAGCCTGGCCGGGCGCACGGTGAAGTTCCGCTTCCGCATGGTCACCAATGCCACCACGGCTGGGCAGGGATGGTTCCTCGACAACCTCGCCGTGTACCAGTGCGGCGGGGGCGACACGGTTCAGCCCATCACCTCGCTGACATCGTCTCCCGCGGCGAGCATCCGGTCGACCTCGGCCACGTTCGCCTTCACCTCGAACGAGGCGGGCAGCACGTTCCAGTGCGCGATGGACGCCGGCGCATTCACCGCATGCACGTCGCCCATCACCTACCGCAACCTGGCCCAGGGGTCCCACCAGTTCCTGGTGAGGGCCACCGACCTCGCCGGCAACTACGACTGGACCCCCGAGGTCAGCGCCTTCACCGTGGACACCACCCCACCCGACACCACGCTGCTGTCGGGGCCACCGGCCGCGCAGTCGGCCACCAGCGCCACCATCACGTTCTCGTCGCCCGACGGTTCGGCCACGTTCCAGTGCGCGCGGGGTTCCGAGGCCTACGCCCCGTGCACCAGCCCCCGCACGTGGACCGGCCTGACCGACGGCACCCACATCCTGCGCGTACAGGCGGTGGACGCCGCCGGCAACGTCGACAGCACGCCGCCATCAGCCACCGTGAGGGTCGACACCGTGGCGCCCACAGCCACCTTCACCTCGGTGCCGGGGGCCTACCTCCGGGCCACCAGCGCCAGCCTGGCCATGACCTCCAACGAAGTCGCCACCGGAGCCACGTTCCAGTGCCGGCTCGATGCCGCGGCGTCGTTCACGGCCTGCACCTCGCCGGTGTCGCTCACGGGCCTGTCGCAGGGCACGCACACGCTGGCGGTGCGCGCCGTGGACGCCGCGGGCAACGTGGGCGTGGCGGCCAGCACGTCGTTCACGGTCGACACCGTGCCGCCCGACACCACCATCGCCACGGGCCCCGGCCCGTGGATCAACGTGACATCGGCCACGGTCCCGTTCTCGGCCACCGAGGCCGGCAGCACCGTGCAGTGCCAGTTGGACGACGCCGCCTACGGCACCTGCACATCGCCCTCGGCGTTCACCGACCTGGATGAGGGCGCACATATCGTTCGCGTACGCGCCACCGACCCGGCGGGCAACACCGACTCCTCACCTGCCAGCCGTACGTTCCGGGTGGACCTCACCAATCCCGACACGCGCCTGCTGTCTGCGCCCGAGCCGGTCATCAACTCCACCTCGGCATCCATCGCCTTCGAGCCGGTGGACCCCGCCGACACCCAGGCCGACTGCCGCCGTGACGCCGGCGCATGGGGGGCGTGCACATCGCCATTCACCGTGACGGGGCTCTCCGATGGAACCCACACGCTGGGTGCACGCGCGCGCGACTCGGCCACCAACGTCGACCTCGACCCGGTATGGGTGACCTTCGTGGTCGACCGCATCGAGCCCACCACCACCATCACATCGGGTCCGTCGGGCGCCGTGTCGTCGCCCGACGCCACGTTCGGGTTCGCATCCGCTGAGGCCGGGGTCACCTTCGAGTGCGCGCTCGACGCCGATCCGTATACCGGGTGCGACGCGCCCTTCGTGGTGCCCGACATCGTCGACGGCACGCACCAGTTCTACGTTCGGGCCACCGACGCGGCGGGCAACACCGACTCCACGCCGGCCAGCCGGTCGTTCACCGTGGACACCACCGAGCCCACCACCACGATCACCGCCGAGCCCGAGCCCAGCATCCTCGGCGCGGCGGCGGACGTCGAGATGACGGCAGACGAGCCCGTGGCGCGCTTCGAGTGCGCCCTCGACGGCGCGGCCTTCGCCACCTGCTCATCGCCGCATTCGTTCACCGGGATGGCCCTGGGTGACCATGAACTCCGCGTGCGGGCGGTCGATCTGGTGGGCAACGTGGAGTCGTCGCCGCAGGTGGTGTACGTCACCCGCGAGGCCCCGCAGCCGCCCGAGCCCGAGCCGCCCGCCGATGATCCCGGGGCAGGGGATGAGACGCCGGGACCCGACGACCCGTCGGACCCGAGCCCTGTCGTCGACCCCCCATCGCGCCCCGGCGGGCAGCAGCAGACGGCGTCGCCCTGGCCGGTCACCGCGCCGGCACAGGCCACCGGCCTGCAGGCCGAGCTTGCCCGAGCACAGGCTGCCCTCGCGGCGGCGCTGTCGCGGTGCGCACGGGGGCCTGTTGCCCAGCGTCGCCGCTGCGCAGCACGCGCCCGGGCCGCTCACGCGTACGCCGTTGCCCGGGCCCGCGCCGGCGCCGCGCGATCCGCGGCCAGGGCCCGGTGCGCCGCGGGCCCCGCACCGGCGCGGCCTGCATGCACCCGCCGGGCAGACGCCGCCTATGCGCGGGCGATGGCGCAAGCCGCCCGTGCCAGGGCCACTGCCCTTCGCCGGGCGGGTCGCTGAGGCGGGTACCCTGCGGGCATGACTACTCCTCGTCGTTTCCGCATGCTCCCCCTCGCCATGGCCACGGCTGCAGGCCTGGGTGGCCTGGTTCTCGCCGGCCCGGCGTCCGCCGGCCAGTTGCGCGTCTTCCTCACCTCCCCCTCGGTGGCCGATCCCGGCAGTGCCGGGGTGGTGTGCCTGCCCGGGCCGGGTGCGGCCTGCGGCGGCGCCGTGGCCACGTTCGCCGATCTCCGCGGCCGCAACCTGCGGGGCATCGACCTGCGCGGTGCCCGCCTGCGCCACGCCGACCTGCGTGGCGCCGACCTGCGCGGCGCGAAGTTGCACAAGGCCGACCTGCGCCACGCCGACCTGCGGGGCGCGCGGCTGCAGGGCGCCGTGTTCCATGGTGCAAACGCGCGTCACGCCGACCTGCGCGGGGCCAACCTGAAGGGCGCGCGCATCGGCCTGCGCCGGGGGCAGTCGTCCAACGGCGTCACCGGCATGCCCGCCATGTACAACGCCACCAGCCTGGCCGGCGCGCAGATGGCAGGGGCCAACCTGGCGAACGCGGTCATCAACAGCACCAACTTCACGGGCGCCGATCTGGCCGGGGCGAATCTCTCGAGCGCGTCGGTGAACGCCTCCACGTTCAACTCGGTCATGGCGCCCTCGTCCAACTGGACCGACGCCAGCGTGAATGCCACGCCCTTCCGCGGCGCGCAACTGCAGGTGGCCAACTTCACCAACACCGGCACCAACGTCGTGGACTTCACGGGGGCCGTGCTCAGCGCGGCCACGGTGAACGGCGCCATCTTCGCCAACACCACCTGCGCGTACGCATTGCCTACGGTGGGCAGCGGGTCTCTACCCAACCCCACCAACTGCTGAGGTCGGCACGGCGTACGCTCGCCGTCAGGATGGTTCCCGAACCCAGCGAAGGAGGCCGACATGGCCGATGACGAGACCACATTCATCTTCGTCGCGACGTACGCGAGCGAGGACGACGCCCAGGCGGACTACGAGGTCGTGAAGGAGCTCTACGCCGCAGGCGCCATCGGCAACTTCGACGCCGCCGTCATCCGCAAGGACGACAACGGCAAGGTGCACGTGAACAAGGACGAGACCGCCACGCGCAAGGGCGCATGGGGCGGCGCGGCCGTGGGCGCCGTGGTGGGCATCATCTTCCCGCCGTCCATCCTCGCCAGCGCCGGCGTGGGCGCGCTTGCCGGTGGCCTGGGTGGTCACTTCCTCAAGGGGATGTCGCGCAAGGATGTGAAGGAGCTCGGCGAGCTGCTGGACGAGGGCGAGGTCGCCCTGCTCGTGGTTGGCGACTGGCAGCTGGACAAGGCCATCGACAAGGCCTTCTCGCGCGCCATCAAGAAGATGGACCGCGAGGTGAAGGCCCTGCAGCGCGAGCAGCTGGAGGCCGACTACGCGGCCATGCTCTCGGGCAACCACGAGTAGAAGCGGGAACGTGCGGCGCCTCCGGGTGCCATGGGTGTCGATGCATATCTGACACACTCCGCGATGCATACGCGCGGAGGCGGCCCTTACCGTGGCCGCCATGGCATCGGGGGCGTCACATGGAGGGCAGGCGGGTGAAGCGGATGACGTTCAACGCAGACGCCGACCTGCTGGCGCGGGCGCAGCAGGTGCTCGGCACCACCACGGCCACCGACACCATCAACAGGGCGTTGGCCGAGGTGGTGCGCACGCACGACCTCGGCAGCCTCGTCGACCTGCCGATCGACGACCTCACACCCGAGGTGCTCAGGCAGCTTCGCAGGCCCCGCGAGCACTGAGGTACCTCGCCGACACCAGCGTGTGGGTGTGGGCGAAGCGCGCGCCGGGCGAGTTGGGGGACTTCCGGCAACACGTGTCCGAGGGGCGCGTGGTCACATGCATGCCGGTGCTGATGGAGCTGCGCGATTCGGCCCGGAACCCCGACGACTTCCACCGCATGCGGCGCGACTTCGGCACGCTCACCACCTGTCCCATCGGCCCGCCGCAGTGGGACCGCGCCCTCGAGATCTACGGGCTGCTCGCCGATCAGGGGCCCCTTCACCAGCGGCAGGTGGGGCACGCCGACCTGCTCATCGCCGCCGCGGCCGAGGCCGCCGGCGTGCCAGTGCTGCACTACGACGCCGACTTCGACCTGATAACCCAGGCCAGCGGCATCGACACGCGCTGGGTGCGCCCCCGGGGAACCCTGGCGGGGTAGGGCCGCAGGGCGGCGGCCTGCGTAAGACCGCGCTGTGGTGTGCGTGACGACCGGATACGTCACCGACCCGGAGGACCCCCATGCGCACCGTCGCGCGCACCGCCCTTGCCGCCAGCTGCGCCGCGGCCCTGGCCGCCGCCCCTGCTGCCAACGGGCAGTTGTCGAATGACATCGGAATCGTGCTGGACAACGCCGTCTGGAACGCCGGGCAGGCATGGACGGGCCCGGGCGAGGCCCGGATCACCTTCCTGCGTCCCCCATGGGCAGGCGAGGCCAATGACCAGCTGGTGCTCAACAACCGCAGCATCGCCTGGTCGGGGTGGTTCACGCCGGGTGGCGACTGGACGCGCTCGTGGCGCAACCTGGCCGAAGGCACCTACGTGGCCCGCGCCAACGTACGAACCCGCCCCAGTTGCTACACGTCGTACGGGTCGCGCATCTGCAGCTACGCCACCGCCACCAGGACGGCGTCGTTCTCGGTGGACGCCAGCGCCCCCGGCGCCCCCTCGCTGCACGACCCCACGGGGGCCGTGGAGTCGGGCGACCCCATCACGTGGAATCCGTCGTGGGACTCCGGATCTGGCGTGGCGCGCTACGAGGTGTGGGTGGACGGCCTGATGCGCGCCGAGGTGGGGGCGGGGGAGTGCGCATCGCAGTGCACGGCCACCGTGTCACCCCTGCACATGCCCGACGGCACGCGCCACGTGGTGGTGCGTGCCATCGACCAGGTGGGCAACGTGGCCGAGGCCTCGCAGGGGCGCGAGGGGCGCGACACCCCTGAGGTGGCCTTCGCGTCGCCCCCGGCGTTCGTCCTGAAGGGGCGGCCCGTCACCCTGCGCGCGCAGGCGTCCATGCCGAATGGCGGGGAGGTCTCGTACGACTGGGACCTCGACGGCGACGGCCTGTTCGAGCACCGGACCGGGGACGATCCCACCGCGAAGCTGGTGCCCGCGGACGACATCACCGTGCGGGTGCGCGCCACGGGTCCCGGCGGCGGGCAGGCGGTGGCCGATCTCGAGCTCGACACCCGAAGCCGGCCTCCGTCGGACGACCCCGGGGTGAGCATCGAACAGGGCGACCGCTTCACCAACGACCCTCGCGTGACCCTGGAGATCTCGTGGCCTGCCGGGGCCACGACCATGCGCATCGCCACCGACGGCGGGTTCCGTGGCGCGAAGGCGCAGCCGGTGCAGGAGCAGGCCGCCATCACCCTGGCGGCCGAGAGCGACAGCCGCCTGCCGCACGTGGTGTACGTGCGGTTCCAGGGGCCAGGCATCGACGCCCGCGAGACCTACACCGACGACATCATCCTCGACACCACCGAGCCGGTACTGGAGTCGGCAACCGCCCGCGCGATGGCCCGCGGGGCTCGCATCACCACGGTCGCGCGTGACGCGCTGTCGGGCCTCGGCACCCTGCAGGTGGCCACGGCCCGCGGGCGCCGCCCGGCCACCGTGCCCTATGCGCGCCGGGCATCGGTGGCGGGGTCGAATCGCCAGCCGCTGGTGAGGGTGGTGGACCGCGCCGGAAACGCGTCGGCCTGGGTGCGGGCGCGCCCGCCCGGGGTGCGCTGAGCCCCTAGGCGCGCCGCCGGCTGGGCCTGGCGATGCGCGGCGGCGACGCGCTGATGCTCACCTCGAGATCGTCGTCGCCTGCGCCGTCGCTGACGAAGGCCGTCACCTGCAGCAGCTCGCCACCGAGGTCGAGCCCCGACCCCACCACGCGGTCTCCCGCCAGGCGGAGGTCGGTGCCAAGGCCCGCGGCGGGGCCCGCCGTGCGCGTGGCACCCGCCACGGCGGCGAGGAACTCCCCCACGGCGCCGTCGGGCGCCGGGGCGCGGCCCACGGCCGGCAGGGCGTCCAGCATGTAGCCGGTCAGCAGCGCCTGGTGCAGGTCGGCCCACACGTCGGGCCGCGACACGGCGTCCATGCAGCTGATGCGGCCGTCCATGCCCAGCACCATGCCGCACTGACCGGGCTGCGGCGCGAAGGCGCGCGCCAGTTCCTCGATGCGCGGGCGCTGCTGCTCGATGAGGTCGCCGTGGCTCGACGTGGGAGAGCTGAACCCGTGCTGCATCTCCTTGAGCTCCACGGCATCCCATACGGCCGACTGCGCCACGCCCCGGCGGGTGGGCGCCTCGCGCATGTGCTCGGCCTTGGCGCGGCGAACGTCGGGCGACGGCGCGCGGCCTGCCCGCGTGAACTCGTCGGTCTGCCAGTTCCACCGGCCGGCCTCCACGCACGACACCGGAACGCCAAGGGTTGCCCCGGCCTCCACCAGCACCGCCATGTTGATGATGCGGTTCTGCTTGGCACCCAGCACCTCTTCGCCGTCGTACAGCAGCACCCGGTGATCGGTGGGGTTGGTCACCAGAAGCTCGCCCACCGAGCCGTCGTCGTCGACCTCCTTCACCGTGAACCCCTGCGCCGCGGCCGTGGCCAGCGACACGTACTGGGCCACCGGGTCGGTGGTGGGGAAGAGGGGCGTCACCGAAATGCCCCTGTGGGTAACCGTGTCGCCGGCCTGAAGCGGCAGGCCCATCTCGTTCGTCGTCCGCGTCGTCATGCGTCTCTCCCTCATCTGCTGTCTGATGAGGTGTCAGGTGGAGTAGGGGCGGCCCTTACGCGCCGGGCGTGCTGCGGAAGCGGTAGGGCAGCAGCGTGCGCAGCACCAGCTGCATGGCCACGGCCTCGGCCGGCGGGTGCTGGTCGGCCGGCACCCAGCCGCCTGCGGTCAGCGCCCGCACCTCGTGCACCCGGTAGGTGATGCATGCATTCACGTCGGCGTAGTGCATGCCGGCGCATGAGCGCACCAGGAACTCATGGTCGCCCCGCATCGCCACCGCCTCCAGGCGCTCCCACTGGCACGGCGCGTCGTGCTGATCCATCTCATCGCTCATCCCGGCCTCCCTCGCGTGTGCGTGCCCGCCTGCGCACGCCTTTCCTCACGCCTATCAGGCCGTGAGGTCGGGCCCCCCGGCGGCGAGCTGCGCCAGTTGGTGCCACGGGGGCGGTGGGGCGCGGTGGCTGGTGCACAGCGCGATGCGATCGGGCTGCCGCCCGCCCGCCGTCGACAGCAGGGCGGGGTCGGGCCATATGCCCACACGCATCAGGTCGAGCCGGTCGGAGTCCCAGCACACGCCCACCAGGGGGTCGTCGCTCACCC
>CAZIQQ010000051.1:0-13020 GCA_964541555.1 uncultured Bifidobacterium sp.
TCGGGGCGCTGCGCCTGGCGCGCCCGTCGTCGCTGTGGGCGCGCCGCCTCTACGGGGTGCGCAAGGAGACGCGCTCGCAGGCGCGGTACCCGGAGGACCGGCGCATGCCCATGTGGTTCTGGCAGCGCAACCACGGGGACGCCGACGGGAACTAGCCCCGGCGGCGCCCCCGGGGGCGCCCTGCATCACTACTCGGCGGTGTCGTCCTCCACCGGAGCCGGCTCCGGCTCGGGCTCGAACGAGTAGGTGCCACCCGCGTCGACCAGGCCCACGAGGTCGTCGACCTCCTCGTCCACGAGCGAGAAGGGCTCGTCGAGGTCGAACTCCAGCAGCGCCGGGGCGCGCCGGACGGGCTCGATCTCCAGCTGGCGGTACCTGCGAAGGCCCGTGGCCGCCGGGATGAGCTTCCCGATGATCACGTTCTCCTTCAGGCCACGCAGGTGGTCCACCTTGCCCTCGAGCGCCGCATCGGTCAGGACCTTGGTGGTCTCCTGGAAGGAGGCCGCCGACAGGAACGACTCGGTGGCGAGCGAGGCCTTGGTGATGCCGAGGATGAGCGGCACGTAACGGGCCATCGCGGCGTCCAGGAGCTCCTCGGTCTCCTCGGCCGTGCGCTTCACCTTCTTCCGGCTGCGCTGCAGCTTGTCGGCCGCGGCCAGGCGCACGCGCTGGTTCTCGCGGAAGAGAACCGGCTTGTCCACCAGCTGGCCGGGAAGGAAGTTGGTGTCACCCGGGTCCTCGATGCGCACCTTGCGGAGCATCTGGCGCACGATGACCTCGATGTGCTTGTCGTTGATCTCCACTCCCTGGGAGCGGTAGACGTCCTGCACCTGGGCGACGAGGTACGCCTCGGTCTTGGTGGCGCGGTCTCCCGCTCCCCAGCCGGGGCCGGTCACGTGGACACCCTCCCGCACGCGCATGCCCTCGTGGATCGGCGGAGCCGGACGGTCGAGCGGCACGCGGAGGTGGCGAACCTGCACGCCATCCTCGCCGGCGACCTCGATCTTGATCGTGCGGGCGCCCTTGTCGGTGCGCCCGGCCGCGACCGATGCCACCGTGCCGGTGACCCCCAGGTCGATGCCGGACTGGGCCTCGAGGATGTCGCTCGGGAACGCCGAGCCATCGGTGAGGAGCTCACCGGCCTCGACCCACGAGCCGTCCTCGAGGTCGCGACGGATCTGCGTGCGCTTGAGGACGTTGTAGGTGACCGCCGGGCGCACCGGCTCCTTCTTGCGACCGACCTCGATGGTGACCGGCGACTCGAGGTGGATGATCGCCGCACCGGGGCGGGTCTCGTCGTCCTCGATGTGGATCCAGCCATCGTGGGCCGCGACGTGCGCGAGCGCCTTGGGCTTGCGCGCCTCGAACAGCTCGACGATTCGCGGAAGGCCCTGCGTGATGTCCGCGCCGGCGACGCCGCCGGTGTGGAACGTGCGCATGGTCAGCTGCGTGCCGGGCTCGCCGATGGACTGCGCGGCGATGATGCCCACCGCGTCGCCGGGCTCGCACATCTCGCCCGAGGCGAGATTGCGGCCGTAGCAGTGCGTGCACACGCCCACGGCGCTGCGGCACTTGAGCGGCGAGCGCACGGTCACCGAGGCCTTCGGGTGACGCGTGCCCAGGTCGGTGAGCTGCTGCATGAGCGTGCTCTCGACCTCCACCGAGCGATAGGCGTCGACGGCGGCGTCGTCATCCTCGTCCGGCGCGTCACCGCGCAGGTCGGCGATGAACTCACCCGTGACCGAGTCGACCACGGGGCCGATGAGCACGCGGCCGAGCAGCGACGCGTTGGTGTGCCCGTCGCGGACGACTGCGGCCTCGATGCCCTCGGTGGTGCCGCAATCGCGCTCGCGCACGATGACGTCCTGCGACACGTCCACGAGGCGACGGGTCAGGTAGCCCGAGTCCGCCGTCTTGAGGGCGGTGTCGGCCAGGCCCTTGCGCGCGCCGTGGGTGGAGATGAAGTACTCGAGGACCGAGAGCCCCTCCATGAAGTTGCTCTTGATCGGGCGCTCGATGATCTCGCCCTTCGGGTTGGCCATGCAGCCACGCATGCCGGCGAGCTGGCGGATCTGCTTGAACGATCCACGCGCGCCGGAGTTGGCCATCATGAAGATGGGGTTGAGGCGGAACAGGTGCTCCTGCATCGCCACGGCGACCTCGTCGGTGGCCTCGTCCCACAGGTTGACCACGCGCTCGTGGCGCTCCTCGGCGGTCATCAGGCCCTCGGCGAAGAAGTCCTCGAAGCGCTGGACCTCGGCGTCGTACTTCGCGAGGATCTCCGGCTTCTCGGGCGGGATCACCACGTCGTTCTTGGAGATCGTGATGCCCGACTGGCTGGCGTACTTGAAGCCCAGCGCCTTGAAGGTGTCGAGCATCATCGAGACGGTCGTGGCCCCGTAGAGGTCCACGAGCTCCTCGATGAACTCACCGAGCTCGCGCTTGGTGAACACGCGGTTCTGCCAGGGGTACGGGTGCGGGTCGGCCACGTGGTCGAGCAGCTCGTCGAGCTGCTCGCGCAGGGCGTGGTTGAACAGCACGCGGCCGGCGGTGGTGACCAGGCGACCCGTGGCGTGCTCGGGGTTCTGGCGGATCTCCACCAGGTCCTGCAGCCCGATGATGCCGTGGTCGAGGGCGCCCAGCAGCTCGTCGTCACCGCGGAATGCGCGCGGCGGAGCCTGCGGGGCCTCCTTGAACGGGTCGGCCACCCAGTCGGTGACGCCCTCGATGCGGGCCTCGTGGCCCTTCGGGATCACGTACGTGCGGCCCTCGGAATCCCAGAGGTCGATCGTCTCGATGGCGCGGCCGTTGCCGGACTCGCCCTTCTCGCGCACGTACACCGTGGGGCAGTACGTGAGGTAGTAGAGGCCGAGGATCATGTCCTGGCTGGGCACCGCGATGGGGCGCCCGTGCGCCGGCGACAGGATGTTGTTCGCCGAGAGCATGAGGATGCGCGCCTCGGACTGGGCCTCCACCGACAGCGGAAGGTGCACGGCCATCTGGTCGCCGTCGAAGTCGGCGTTGAAGGCGGTGCAGACGAGCGGGTGCAGCTGGATGGCCTTGCCCTCGACCAGCACCGGCTCGAAGGCCTGGATGCCCAGTCGGTGAAGGGTCGGGGCGCGGTTCAGCAGCACCGGGTGCTCGGCGATGACCTCCTCGAGGACGTCCCACACCTCGGGGATCATCGAGTCGACCATCTTCTTGGCGGCCTTGATGTTCTGGACCTGCTTGCGCTCGACGAGCCTGCTCATGATGAACGGCTTGAAGAGCTCCAGCGCCATCAGCTTCGGCAGTCCGCACTGGAACAGGCGCAGCTCGGGACCGGCCACGATGACCGAACGGCCCGAGTAGTCCACGCGCTTGCCCAGGAGGTTCTGGCGGAAGCGGCCCTGCTTGCCCTTGAGCATGTCCGACAGCGACTTGAGCGGGCGGTTGCCCGGCCCGGTCACCGCGCGACCGCGGCGGCCGTTGTCGAACAGCGCGTCGACGGCCTCCTGCAGCATGCGCTTCTCGTTGTTCACGATGATCTCGGGGGCCCCGAGGTCGAGCAGGCGCTTCAGGCGGTTGTTGCGGTTGATGACGCGGCGGTACAGGTCGTTCAGGTCGGACGTCGCGAAGCGACCGCCGTCGAGCTGCACCATGGGGCGGAGCTCCGGCGGGATGACCGGCACGGCCTCGAGGATCATCCACTCCGGTCGGTTGTCCGAGTGGATGAACGCCGAGCACACGCGGAGGCGCTTCAGGGCGCGGGCGTGTCGCTGGCCGCGGGAGGTCTGGATGACCTCGCGCAGCAGCACGGCCTCGGCCTCGAGGTCGAAGTCCTCGAGCAGCTGGCGGATGGCCTGTGCGCCCATGCCGCCCTCGAAGTACTCGCCGAAGCCATACGGCGACCCGAAGCGGTCGCGCATCTCGCGGAACAGCTGGTCGTCGTTGATGACGTCGCGGGGCTTGATCTCCTTGAACTTCGCCCACGCCTCCTGGATGCGCTCCACCGACTCCTCGGTGTACCGCTCGTCATCCCGGATGAGGGCGTCGGTCTCCTTGCGCAGCTCCGACTCGATCGACTTGCGCTCGGCCTCGGGGATCTCGCGGGGCACCGGCGGTGCGTCGGGGTTCTCCGGGTCGCGCGTGAACGCGATGTCCTCGACCCAGAACTCGTCCTCCACGTCGAAGCCCGTGGTCTCGTTCTCGCGCAGCCAGTTGACACGACGCTCGAGCCGCTCGCGCAGCTCCTGGGCGCGGATGTCGCGCTCCTGCACGTACTGCTGCACGGCCTCGTCGACCTGCTCCTGCAGGGTGCCGAGGTCGGCATCGCGCTTGGCGGTGTCGACCTTCGTGACGATGGACGCCGCGAAGTAGAGGACCTTCTCGAGCTCCTTCGGCGCCAGGTCGAGGATGTACCCGATGCGGCTGGGCACGCCCTTGAAGAACCAGATGTGGCTGACCGGCGCGGCCAGGTCGATGTGGCCCATGCGCTCACGGCGCACCTTGGCGCGGGTCACCTCGACGCCGCAGCGCTCGCAGATGATGCCCTTGTACCGGACGCGCTTGTACTTGCCGCAGTAGCACTCCCAGTCCTTGGTCGGACCGAAGATCTTCTCGCAGAAGAGCCCGTCCTTCTCGGGCTTGAGCGTGCGGTAGTTGATCGTCTCGGGCTTGGTGACCTCGCCCGATGACCACTGGCGGATCTGCTTCGACGAGGCGAGGCCGATCTTGATGGAGTCGAAGTTGTTGATGTCGATCACTTGCCGTCCTCCGCGTCGCCCTGGTCGTCTCCGGCTGCGGCCGCCACCTTCTCGGCCTCCTTGGCCTCCTCGGCCTCCCTCTCGAGTTCCTCCTCGATCGGAAGCGGGGCGCCGGACAGGTCGATGCCGAGTTCCTCGGCCGCGCGCAGGAGCTCATCGTCCTCGCGGGCCGCGGTGTCGGCACCCGTCTGGCCTTCGATGCGCACATCGAGGGCCAGGCTCTGCATCTCCTTGAGGAGCACCTTGAAGCTCTCCGGGATGGAGGGCTCCTGGATGTTCTCGCCCTTCACGATCGCCTCGTAGGCCTTCACGCGGCCGACGGTGTCGTCGCTCTTGATGGTGAGCATCTCCTGCAGGGTGTACGCGGCGCCGTAGGCCTCGAGCGCCCACACCTCCATCTCACCGAAGCGCTGGCCACCGAACTGCGCCTTGCCGCCCAGCGGCTGCTGGGTGACGAGCGAGTACGGGCCGGTCGACCTGGCGTGGATCTTGTCGTCCACCAGGTGGAGCAGCTTCAGCATGTACATGTAGCCGACCGTGACCTTGCCGTCGTACGGCTCGCCCGTGCGGCCGTTGAACAGCCGGAACTTGCCGCTGACGCGACGTCCGTCGATCTCGTCCGACTTCACGCGCAGGTCGATGGGCTCGTCCTCGTGGGCCTTCGACCACTCGGCCAGCACGCGGTCGACGTCCTCCGGCGATGCGCCGTTGAACACCGGGGTGGCCACGAAGGTGCGCTTCGTGGAACCGCCGTCGGTCTTCTGCCAGCCGGTCGCCGCAGCCCACCCGAGGTGGGTCTCGAGGATCTGGCCGATGTTCATGCGGCTCGGCACGCCGAGCGGGTTGAGGATCATGTCGATGGGCGTGCCGTCCTCGAGGAACGGCATGTCCTCGTCGGGCACGATCTTCGAGATGACGCCCTTGTTGCCGTGGCGGCCGGCCAGCTTGTCGCCCTCGGCGATCTTGCGGCGCTTGGCCACGTACACGCGCACGAGCTCGTTGACGCCTGCGGGGAGGTCGTCGCCGGCCTCACGGCTGAACGTCTTCACGTCGATGACCTTGCCGCCCTCGCCGTGCGGCACCTTGAGGGAGGTGTCGCGGACCTCGCCGGCCTTCTCCTTGAAGATGGCGCGGATGAGCTTCTCCTCGGCGGTCAGCTCGGTCTCGCCCTTCGGCGTGACCTTGCCCACCAGCAGGTCGCCCGACTTCACCTCGGCGCCGATGCGCACGACCCCGCGCTCGTCGAGGTCGGCCAGCGACTCCTCCGAACGGTTGGGGATGTCGCGGGTGATCTCCTCGGCGCCCAGCTTGGTGGTGCGCGCGTCGATCTCGTACTCCTCGATGTGGATCGACGAGAGGACGTCGTCCTTCACGAGGCGCTGCGACACGATGATGGCGTCCTCGAAGTTGTAGCCCTCCCAGGACATGAAGGCGACGAGCATGTTCTTGCCCAGCGCCAGTTCGCCCTGGTCGGTCGACGACCCGTCGGCCAGCACCTGGCCTGCCTCCACCTTGTCGCCGATGCGGACGATCGGCTTCTGGTGGATGAGCGTGCCCTGGTTGCTGCGCACGAACTTCTCGAGCTCGTACTCGTCGTGCTCGCCGCCGCGCACCTCGATGATGATGCGCGTGGCGTCGACGGCGGCGATCGTGCCGGCGCGCTTCGCGACCACCACGTCACCGGTATCCACCGCGGCGCGGTGCTCCATGCCGGTGCCCACGAGCGGGGCCTCGCTCACCATGAGCGGCACGGCCTGGCGCTGCATGTTTGCGCCCATGAGTGCGCGGTTGGCGTCGTTGTGCTCGAGGAACGGGATGAGCGCGGTGGCCACCGACACGATCTGGTCGGGCGAGACGTCCATGTACTCGACGTCCTTCGGCTCGACGATGATCGGCTGGCCGTTGCGACGGCAGAGGACCTCGTCCTCCACCAGCTTCCCGCCCTTGTCGACCTCGGCGCTGGCCTGGGCGATGATGCGGTTCTCCTCCTGGGTGGCGTCGAGCCAGACGATCTCCCAGTCGCTCGTGCCGTCCTTCTGCAGCTTGCCGCCCTTGACGACCCGGTAGGGCGTCTGGATGAAGCCGAACTCGTTCACGGTGGCGTGCGCCGAAAGCGAGCCGATGAGGCCGATGTTCGGACCCTCCGGCGTCTCGATCGGGCACATGCGCCCGTAGTGGGTCGGGTGGACGTCGCGCACCTCGATGGGGGCGCGCTCACGGGTGAGGCCACCTGCGCCCAGGGCCGAGAGGCGGCGGCGGTGGGTGAGCCCGGCCAGCGAGTTGGTCTGGTCCATGAACTGCGACAGCTGCGACGAGCCGAAGAACTCCTTCAGCGCGGCCACCACCGGACGGATGTTGATGATCGTCTGCGGGGTGATGGTGTCGGGGTCCTCGGTGCTCATGCGCTCGCGGACCACGCGCTCCATCCGGTAGAGGCCGATGCGGAAGGCCTCCTGGATGAGCTCGCCCACGGTGCGCAGGCGGCGGTTGCCGAAGTGCTCGTACTCGTCGAGCTCGTGCACCATCTCGTCGCGCGGCAGCATCATGCCGTCGGCGGCGAAGTCCTTCGACTCCTCGTCGATGCCGTAGCGGATCGGCAGGTCGACGAGGCGGCGGATGAGCTCCACCAGGTCGTCGCGCATGCCGGTGCGCGCACCGGTGAAGCGCGGGTTCGCGAGGGTGCGCGTGTTGGTGGTGCCGTCGGCGTTCAGACGGGCGTCGAGCTTGTAGCGACCGACCTTGGTGAGGTCGTAGCGCTTGGGATCGAAGAAGAGCCCGCGCACCAGGTTGAGCGAGTTGACCTCGGTCGGCGGCTCGCCCGGGCGCTGCTTCTTGAACACCTCGATGAGGGCGTTCTGCATCAGGTCGCCCGCGCGCATGTCGATGCGCTTCTCGATGCGCTCGATCTCGCCCTCGATGCGCAGGCGCTCGTCGCCCGGCACCTTGTCGATGTCCTTGGCGAGGGCCTGCGACTCCTGCACCAGCGCGCCGAGTTCCTGCAGCGACTTGGCGTTGCCGGACGCCGCGGCGCCCTCGGTGACGTCCTTCTCGAGGGTCATCTCGATGAAGGGGTTGACGCGCTTCTTGTCGAGCGGGTGCGGGAAGAGGTTGCGCACGTCGTCGCGCGTGTAGCCCAGCGCGAACAGCAGCGTGGTGACCGGAAGCTTGCGCTTGCGGTCGATTCGCACGTTGACGAGGCCCTTCTTGTCGATCTCCAGCTCCACCCACGAGCCGCGTGCCGGCATCAGGTTGGCGATGAAGACCTGCTTCTCGCGGTCCTTGGGCTCCATCAGGTAGGCGCCCGGCGAGCGCACGAGCTGCGTGACGATGACGCGCTCGGTGCCGTTGATGATGAAGGTGCCCCACTCGGTCATTAGGGGCAGGTCGCCCATGAAGACCTTCTGGCGGCGGATCTCGCCGGTCTCCTTGTTGACGAAGGAGACCTCCATCGTCAGGGGCGCCGCGTACGTCATGTCCTTCTCGCGGCACTCCTTGATGGGGTTGTTCGGCATGATCTCGTCGAACGGCATGCCGGGCTCCCAGCCCCCGATGGTGTAGGGGCCGAACTCCACCATGAGGGTGCCGGTGAAGTCCTGGATCGGCGAGATGTCGTCGACGGTCTCCCTGAGGCCCTCGTTGAGGAACTGGTCGAAGCTGGCGCGCTGGATGGCGATGAGATTCGGGACATCCGGGATGCGCGGTGCATCGTCCTTGGTACCGGCGAGCGGGAAGAACTCCCTCTCGCGGGTGCGGCGGGCTGTGGGCGTGCTCAAGTCGCAGAGCCTCCTGACGTGAGCTCGTTGGTGAACGGGCATGCGGCGGCGGGCGCCGTCGGCGCGAGAACGCGGAATATGTGAGCGGGCAGCGGTGCGGGCACGTCGTACGCGTCCGCCGAATGCCGCCGCGCCGGGCGAAAGGCGCGAGGGGCGGCGACGGCGGAACGGGCATCATACACCTTCCGCGGCCCGATGCCCGAAAGGCGGCGGTCGGCCGACCGGAACGCCATACTCACGGGGTGGGCACGGAGTCCGTACAGGGTGCGGATGGGTCCCGGGGCGCGGCCATCACCGAGCGCCTGGTGCCCCTCCTCGACTCGACATTCCAGGTGTGGTCCTCACCGCAGGAGCGACGGCGCCTGCGCGCATTCGGGTTCCGTCCGGCGGTCGAGGCCGGGGTGCTGAAGCGCGAATGGCACGGCGCCCAGGTGCGCGTGGGGCCCGAGGCCCTTCGCGTGGTGCCCGAGGCCGGTGGCGGCGAGCTCATGTGGTCCCCTGACTCAGGGCTCACCCTCGACGGCGGCGATTTCGAGGCGACACCCCAGGGAATCGCCCTTGCCGACGCGGTAAACGGGCTCATACAGAGCTACGAGCGGTGGATCGAGGCCCGTGAGGGCCGCGAGGAGCGCCTGCGGCGCGGTCACTGGAGCGCCACGGACCGCCGTCAGGTGAATGCGCTTGCCGAGACCCGTCGCCTGCAGCGACTGCTCTCGACCCGGGCGGCGCGAACCCGGCGCTGAGGTCTCCCGGGCCGCGCGCGGCCCGGGAGACCCGCATGCCGGATCAGATCAACCCATGCCGTCGGGCTGGGCACCGGGGTCGCCGGTGCGCCCGATGACCTTGCCGCCGGCGATGTGGCTCAGGTCCTCGAGCCAGCCGCCGAGGCGCTCGTAGTCCTTGTCGTCGGGGGCCAGGCCCGCGCGAGCGGCCTCGACCTCGGCGATGACCTCATCGACGTTGGACTTGTTGGCGAGGGAGACGCGGTCCCTCAGCTTGCTCTTGACTTCGCGATCGAGCGGCATTGCGTACCTCGTTGAGGATCGATTGGATTGAGCGCGAGGTGGCACGCGCCTGACAATTGTGCGAAATCGCCGGACGATGCGCCCCGAGATCGGTACTAGGGCCGCAGGTGCACCACGCGGGTGATGGTTCGTGAGTGCCCCGCAGAATCAGATGCGGCGATGCTGGCCACGTAGCGCCCGGCGGGCAGCGACCCCAGCGCGAGAGCCCGCCGGGCGGTCCCGGAGAACCTGACGGAGCGTCGGATCTCCCGTCCGTCGGATGCCCTGAGCACCACGCGCATCACCGACACGGTGGCGTCGTCGGCCACCAGCACCGCGCGCGCGGGGCGGGCCTGCACGACCTCGGCCGCCCGTGCCCGCTCGGCCCCCACGCGCTCGACGCGGAACGACCGCAGGCGCGGCGCGCGGGTGTCCACCAGAACCGGCACCTGTCGGACGCCCGTGTTTCCGGGCCAGTCGCCTGCGCGCACCTCGATCACATGCCGGCCGTCCGGTAGCCAGCGCCTGCCCAATGCGGCTGCGGGAACGGTCTCGCCCTGCCTGCGCAGGACGGTGCGGCCGTCGACGAGCACCGACCAGCCCGTGAGGCGCGAGGCGTCCTCCACGGTGGCCGCGATGCGCACGGGCAGCGTGCGCACGAGGCGGGCAGGGCGCTTCGTGAGCGTGATCTCAGGTGGGTCGACGTCCACCCGCACCCGCCCCGCGCCGAACCGGTCGTCGGGCCCCGGAGCGCCGAGGTCGAGCGCCTGGGCGGCCAGCAGGTCGTCGAGCGCCGGCTTGTCGAGCGGCGCGCCCGCGATCTTCCGGGCGCCGATGAGCAGGGCGATGGCGCCGGCCGCATTGGGGGCGGCGTTCGAGGTGCCGCCGATCGAGCGCGGGCCGGTGGCGGTGAGCACCCTCGTGTTCGTGGGCGCGGTGATGTCCGGCTTCATGCGGCCGTCGTCGGTGGGGCCCTGCGATGAATAGGCCTTGAGTGAGTTGTTGGTCCAGTCGACCGCGCCCACGGTGATGGAGCCCTCGGCATCGCCCGGAGTGGGGATGCTTCCGGCGCTGGGGTCGCCAAGGGCGTCCATGGGGATCTCGCGGGAGAACATCGTGATGCGACCAGCAGGCGGCGGGCCGGCCACGCGCACCACGCGCACGCGGAACTCGCCCCCCTCACCCGACGGCACACCGGTGAAGCGCTCGGCCGCACGGGCGCCCTCGACCTGCGAATCGCGGGATGCCGCGACCTGGACCCACTCGCCGGACGCCGTGCGACGCTCGAGCACCAGGTCGAGGTCGGTGATCTCGGCCCCGTCGGGCTGATCCCACGACAGGGCGAAGGTGATGGGCTCATCGGCGTCGACCGCGAATGACCACTCGGGGGTGCCGGGCCAGTCGAGCACATCGTCACCGGTGGCATCCGCCCAGGTGCCCTCCCAATGGCGCTCGGCGTAGTTGCCGGCGGAGTTCACCCAGGCGATTCCCGCCGCGGCGGCACGGTCCACGGCCTGCGCGGCCGGGCCGCTGCCGTCAAAGGGCCCCTCGATGAACGAGTTGCTGTGCACCACCACGTCCGGGCGGCGCTGGATCAGCCACTCCACCGCAGCCTGGAAGTCCTGCTCGGTGTGGTAGTTCACGAACAGGTACCGGGCGGCGGGCGCGAAGTCGTACACGGTCTGCGCCACGAGCTCGCCGTGGTTCGTGGCGTTGCCGTAGGCGTTGCGGCCGGCAAGGCCCCAGGTGGCGTCGAAGCTCCTGGTCTCGAGGCGCGACTGCGGGGGCAGCTCGCCCCGGGCCTGCAGGCCCGGCAGGCGCGACGAACCGAAGCCGAGGTCGAGCACGGCGATGACCACCCCGCTGCCGTCGCGGGCGAGCGGCTGTATGGCGTCGGCGCCGACGCGCTCGAAGCCCTCCGACCGCACCCCGCCCGTGGCCGCAACGGCGGCGCCCGGGTCGTCGGGATCGGTCTCGGGCACGGACGTACTGGCCGCATGGGCGGCGGCCACCCCCGGGATCGCCCGCAGGCCCGGCAGGCGATCGGGCGATGCGGTCACCTGGATGCGCCTGCCATCACGGCGCACGATGCGCAGCGACGACGCCCCGAGGGCACGCACGACGACGTCGGCCTGCCCGGGCGAGGCCGTGATCGTCACGGGCACCGGGGCCGGGGACGAAGCAGAGGCCGTGGCAGGAACCACGGCGAGCGCCGCCAGCACGGCGGCCGTACCGCGCACCCTCATCGGCGCACCAGCACCCTTCGGGTGATCGACTCGTTGCCCGCGAGGTCGCGCGCGATGGCCTCGACCCGGTTGCGGCCCTTGGCCAGCCAGACGCGCTGTCGCATGTGCGGGCCGGGGGTGCTGCGCACGACGCGCCCGTTCACCCTGAGCTCGACCGATGCCATCGTGCCGTCGTCGAGCGCGCGAATGCGCAGCACCGGGCTGCTGCCGCCCCGGGCCACGAGCCGCACGCGGGGGCGGGTGACGTCGTAGCGCGCCATGCCGGCGCCGGTCGCCGCATCGGGCCCGGGCACGCCGAGGTCGCGTGCGCGCGCGACGATGTCGGCGCGCACGGCGCTGACGTCCACGGGCCGACCGGCGGCCAGGCGCTCGTCGCGCACGAGGGCGGCGATGGCCGCCACGTGGGCCGTTGCCGCCGACGTGCCGGCCGTGCCGGGGAAGAGCCGGTTGGCCGTGACGTACGTGGGGCCCACGAGATCGGGCTTCGTGCGGCCGTCCGGCGTGGGACCACGCGAGGAGTACTTCTCCACCTCGCCGCCCTGCCAGGCCACCGCGCCCACCGACAGCGCGCCCGCGGCGTCACCAGGCGTGGCCACGCTGCCGTCCGCGACCGCCAGGGGGCCAAAGCCCACGGTGCGGGAGAACACATCCACCGGGGCATCCCCGCCCGCGGTACGGATGACCAGCACGCGCCAGGTACCGCCATCGACGGTGACCGGTCGGGTGCGGCGCGTGGCGTCGCTGCGCGTGACCTCCGCCCATGATCCGTCGGCCTGTTGTCGCTGCACCGAGAGGACGGCCTCCATGCCGGGCGTGCTCCACCCCAGGCCGAAGGCGATGGTCTCGCCGGGCGCGGGGGCGATGGGAAGCTCGGTGCCCGTGGGTGCCGCAACACCACGCCAGTGACGCTGGGCGAAGTTGCCGGACGAGTTGACCCACAGCACGCCCCGCGCCGCCGCGGCGTCGACGGCGCGCGCGAGAGGGCCCGTTCCGTCGAACGGACCGCCCAGGAGCGAGTTGGAATGGCTCACCACGGGTATCCCGTTCGCCGTGATCCACTCCACGGCCTGCACGAATCCATCGATGTCCGCATAGTTCACGAGCACCAGGCGCGCGCCCGGGGCGACGTCGTGGACGATCTCCGCCATGCGGGTGCCGTGCTGGGTGAGCCCGCCGAGGTTGTCGCGGCCGTCGAGACCGTTGACCGGATCGAACGACCTGGTCTCGATGGCGGACAGTGGCGGGAGCTGGC
>CAZIQQ010000052.1:0-2415 GCA_964541555.1 uncultured Bifidobacterium sp.
GCGATGCCGATGGTGCCGTACGTGGACGGGTCGCCCCCGATCGGGGCGCCCATGAGGCCGGCAAGCGCGGGAGTGGACACGGCGCCGGCGGCAAGTACGACCGACGCGAGGATCAGGGAACGTCGTGGCACGGGGGCTCCTCGTGGGAAATCGTGAAAGCGGACGGCGTAACCCTAGCCGCTGCCCGCGATGCCCCTGCGCGTGGCGGGTACATGGTGCCGCGGGGGGCGACGGGAGAGATGAGATGGACCCCCCGAACCATCTCATCCCCGGGAATCCTCTATCCCCGGTGCCCGCCGCCCACACCCGCGGTGTATGAGTTGTACCTCCACCCGCTCGCGCCCGGGCTGGCCGAATGGGTGGTTCGTGCCCCGCGCGGGCCGAATACCCCCCATGCGTATGGGAGGAAACCCCCCGTGGGGTGTCACCGTGGCCGCCCCGGGCGATCTATCCATGCGTCGTGGCGAATACCGGGCTCACCCAACGCGAGGCCGAGCGCCGCCTGATGGCGCACGGGCCCAACGTGATTCGCCGGCGCGCCGGTGCCACCTGGCCACGCCTGGCCCTCGAGCAGCTGGTGCATCCGCTGGCCCTGTTGCTGTGGGTGGCGGCAGCCCTTGCGATGGCCACATCCCAGTGGGCCATCGCCATCGCCGTCATCGCCGTGGTGCTGCTGAACGCCGTCTTCGCCTTCCTGCAGGAGAGGCAGGCCGAGCGATCCGTGGAGGCGCTCGCCGCCTTCATCCCCATCACCGCCCGCGTGGTGCGCGATGGCGTGGCGGCCACGGTGGACGCCGCTGACCTCGTGCCGGGCGATCTGGTCCTGGTTGGCGAGGGCGACCGGATATCCGCCGATGCCCGTCTGGTCTCAGGCGAGATCGAGGTGGATATCTCGGCCCTCACGGGTGAGTCGGCGCCCGTGCCGCGCACGGCGCCCGACACGGTGTTCAGCGGCACGCTGTGCACGTCGGGAGATGCGCGGGCCGAGGTGCTGGCCACCGGGATGACGACCGAGCTCGGGCGCATCGCCGCGCTGTCGGAGCGGGTGGGCCGCGAGCCCAGCCCGCTCGAGCGGCAGGTGCGACGGGTGGCCATCATCAGCGCGCTGGTCGCCCTGGGCGTGGGCCTGCTCTTCCTGCCCCTGGGCATGCTGGCCGGGCTTGGGGCGTCGGAGGCCGTGGCCTTCGCCATCGGGCTCATCGTGGCCAACGTGCCCGAGGGGCTGCTGCCGACGATCACACTGGCGCTTGCGATGGGCGTGCGGGTGCTGTCGCGCGAGGGGGCCCTGGTGAAGCGGCTGTCGGCCGTGGAGACCCTGGGGTCGACCACGGTCATCTGCACCGACAAGACCGGAACGCTCACCGAGAACCGAATGCGCCCCGCGCGGGCGTGGACGCCCCGCGGCTTCATCGACTTCGATGGAGGGGGCGGCCAGACGACCGACACCGGCCTGGGGGAGGCCATCGCGGCCTGCAGCACGGTTCACGCGGGTGGCGCCGACCCCACGGAGGTCGCGCTGCTCGAGGCAGCGAGGATGCTGGGCGCCACGGTGGCCCCACCGGCCGATCGGCGCATCCACCACTTCGATTCCGCCCTGCGCCGGATGTCGGCCGTCACCCCGGTGACAGTCACCGCCAAGGGCGCGCCGGAGGCCATCTTCCCCCTCTGCGGACCGGACGACGACATCCATGGCGCGCGCGCCGCCGTTGAGCAGATGGCCCAGAAGGGGCTGAGGGTGCTGGCGGTGGCCGAGCGGTGCCTGGGGCCGGACGACCCGTTCCCCGGGGACCGCATGGAGGCCGAGCGCGAACTGCGCCTGGTGGGCGTGGTGGGGCTGGTGGACCCGCCGCGGGCCTCCGCCGCGGCGGCGGTGGAGCGGTGCCGCCACGCGGGCGTGCGGGTGCTGGTGGTCACGGGCGACAACGGCCTGACGGCAGCCGCCATCGCACGGCAGGTGGGCATTCCGGTTGACCCGCTGCATGGGGTTGCCACGGGGACACAGGTGGATGCCCTCACCGACCCCGCTCTCGACGCCCTCCTGGCCGACCACCGGCTCGCGGTGATCGCCCGCAGCTCGCCCGAGACCAAGCTGCGCATCGCCGAGTCGCTGCGCGCAGAGGGCCAGGTGGTGGCGATGACAGGCGATGGCGTGAACGATGCGCCGGCTCTTCGCCGTGCCGACATCGGCGTGGCCATGGGTGCGTCTGGCACCGACGTGGCCCGGGAGGCCGCGACCATGGTGCTGACCTCCGACGACTTCGGCGGCATCGTCGCGGCGGTGGAGGCCGGGCGCCGCGTGTTCGCGAACGTCCGGAAGTTCATCCTCTACATCTTCGCCCACGCCCCCGCCGAGGTCGTGCCCTTCCTGCTCTTCGCGCTCTCGGGCGGGGCCATACCGCTGCCGCTCACCGTGCT
>CAZIQQ010000052.1:2515-11188 GCA_964541555.1 uncultured Bifidobacterium sp.
CTGCGCGACATCGGGGTGTGGTCGAACCCCCTGCTGCTGTGGGGCATCGCATTCGAGCTCGTCTTCCTGGCCTTCCTGCTCTATGTGCCGCCCGTCGCCGAGGTGTTCGGAACGGCCCCGCTCTCGTGGGAGTGGCTGCTGCTCCTGCCCTTCCCCATCGTCGTGTGGGCGGTCGACGCACTGGTGCAGGCCCGGGCGCGACGGAGGTCGAAGCCGCCTGACCCCACGGGGGGTCTTGAACCCGCCCTGAACGCCGAATCCGCCGAAATCGCCAAAGCCGCCAACACGGCCAAGCCGGCGGTCGTACAACCCATGGCACGGGCGGAAACGGAGGGCCAGGGTGTCCACGAGTGAGGCAAGCCGATCACGCGAGCAACTGCTGCTTCAGGTCACCGAGGCGCGCGGAGCGCCGGTGACCGCGACCGGCACCGGCGACGTGGTGGCCATGGCCGTATCGCCGCGCACGGCGCTGGGTGATGCCGACGCCGAGTGGACCATGCTCGACAGGGCGGTGCTGGCAATGGAGGCCCGCGACTGGCCGGCGGTGATCGTGCCCATCTCCCGGGCATCCCTGCGCGCGCCGTCGCTGGCGTACCGGCTGCGCGACCTGATGGAGCAGCACGGGCTGGATGGCCACCGTCTGTGGCTCGAGCTCGACTCGTCGCTGACGGCCCTTGCGGTTCCGGGCACGGTGGCCACACTCGCCCGCCGTCACACGGTGGGCTGTCGCATGGACGGTGCAGATGCCTTCAGCGAGCGGGCCCTGCTTCCCGACCTCGCCGCGATCGGCCTGACGTTCGCCTGGGTCGGTGACGAGGGTGCCGGCGATACCGACGGCAGCCTGTCGGCGCTCATCGCCGGAAGGTCCCTGGTGCGCCGCGGCCGGGTGCACGGCATCACCATCATCGGGCCCGAGGCCTTCAGCGCAGATCTGGCACCCCCTCCGGTGCAGTGAACTCGCCCGGCGGCGAGCGCCTTGTGGTGGCGCTGGCCTCCATCACCTGCGTGATCGCCGCGGTGTCGTATCTGTCTGCGATACCCCGCACCCCTCCCCAGCCGCTCATCGCGGCCCCCGTGGCAGATGGGCCCACGGCGCAGAAGACGGCAATGCGACCGAAGCCCGACCTCACGGCCACGCTGTCCGTGACCCTGTGGCCGCAAGGCCCCGGACGCGGCCGGGTGTCGTGGACCCTCGAGTGCCCACCCATGACGGATGCCTGCAAGACGGCCCTTGCGCGCAGCCGGCTGCTGCGGTCGGAGTTGCCGGGGCCCTGCCGCCAGGCGCGCACGGGGAAGGCCGAGGCGGTCGTGGTGGGTCGGGTGTCGGGCACCCACGTGGCCGCATGGCTCGACAGGCGTGATGGCTGCGGAGTGACCCGCTGGCAGCGCCTGCTACCCGTGGTGACTGCACCATCCCCCCCGTCGGATGGGGTTCGAAGCCGCCAGAAGTTGAGATAGGCGCCGCGCGGGGAGGCCCATCCCACCCGCGCGGGGGGGATGGGGCGCTACCTTCGCGCCATGCCCGCCTGCACACCGCCTCCACCGCCCCTCGCTGCCGTCGTGGCCCAGGCCGCAGCGTTCGTACGCGCCCGCGTGGCGCCGATAGCCACTCCCACCACGTGCCTGGCCGGTGACGTGCCGGCCGGATCGGGCATGGCCACCCCCGGCACGATCTGGATGGCGTCATCCGACGCCACGATCTACTCGCGCCCTGCGCGACAGTGGCCCCCTGACCGCCACATCGCCGTGCTCCACGAGGTGCTTCACCAGGTCTCGATGGAGCGCGGCCTTGAGGCGGAGGGCGACATGGCCACCGAGGAGGGCGCGGTCGAGGCCGTGACCCACGACTTCAAGCCCGTCTGGCTGCGCCAGATGACGGGCCGCGACGCCGCGGTGGCCATCGCCTACCCGGGCTGGGTATCGGCAGTGCGACGCGCAAGCGCTGCGGCCACACGGTCTGCGTGGAAGTCGGCTGCCGCGCGGGCCTGGAGGATCCAGCTGGTGGCCACACCGCCCGCCGGCCGGCAGGCGGCCGCCGGGCGCTGAGAAAAAGAGGCCCCGGGGGCGCGCAGGGTGCGCCCCCGGGGCCCAGGCATCACCGGACTAGCCGGTGACCGGGGTGACCGGCCGCTTGGCCGCCACCACCACGGTGCAGGCCCTTGCCCGCGCCGACTCGAGGCCCGTGGCCGATACCAGCGCGACATTGCACTTGCGTCCGCTGGCCGTGCGACGTGCCGTGAACCTGATGGTCTTGGTGACCGACTGCCCGGCGCCCACCGTCCCGATGTCCCACAGCACGTTGGTGCCCTGCAGGCGGCCGCCCGACGGAACCGCGACGAGCGCGAAGGCGTTCGGCGGCTGGTCCCTCAGCACCACCCCCGTGGCATCCGTGCCGCCCGTGTTGGTGACCGTGATGCGGTACGCCACACGGCCACCGGCCAGTGCCCTGGCGGGGCCGGTCTTGGCCACCGTCAGGGTGGGCCCGGCGGCCGGCCGGAAGGCCTGCACCGTCGCGGGCGTCACGGGGATGCAGATGCCCCCTGCCACGGTCACCGGGGTGGCCGTTGCCGAAACCGGCCCCTCGAGGGTCGACTTCAGCCCCTCCGGCAGCTGGGCGAGCACCGCCGTGGCGGTGTTGGTGACGCCGGTGCCGCACAGCGCCGCGTCGGATGCCACGGCCTTCGTGGCGGTCCACGTGCGGGTTCCCCCGGGCGCGAGAGCCGACGTGTCGGCCGGCGGCGTCAGCGTGGCCCCCTCGTCCGTGACCACGATGCTCGAAAACGGCACCGGGTACGGGCTCGGGTTGGTCACGGTGACGTCGTAGGTCACCGTGCCGCCCGGCGTCACCGACGCCTGAGGCGTCGACTTCGCAATCGACACACTCACCGGGCAGATGATGCTGGTGAACGCCGTGGCCGTCTGCGGCTCAGCCACCGCGTCATTCGCCACCGAAGCGGTGGTGTCGGGCTTGCCCAGCGTGACCCCTGCGGTGTTCTCCACCTGCGAGCCACAGGCCTGATCGGCGGGCACCTTGCGGGTGGCCGTCCAGGTGCGGGTCTTGCCGGGCGCCAGCGGGCTGGTGTCCTCGGGGTCGGTCAGGTCCGCCCCCGGGTCACTCACCACGATCTGGTCGAACGGCACGGTGAAGTCACCGGTGTTGGTGACGATGACGTCGTAGGTGGCCACCTGCCCGGGCTCGAGCGGCCCGTTGGTGGCGTTCTTGGCGATCGACACCTTCAGCGGGCAGATCACCTGGGTGAGGAAGGTCGAGCTGTTGTTAGTGGCGTCGGGCTCGGTGAAGCCCTCCGTCACCTTCAGGCCCACCGTCGCGGTGTTCGAGATCTCCGTGTTGCAGATGTCCTCGGACCCGGCGGCGGTCTGCGTGGCAGTCCAGGTGGCCGTGCCACCGTTGGCCGCCAGCACCTTCAGATCCGGGTCAGCTGGCGTGAGCGAGCCGGAGTCGGCCTTCGGGTCGGTCACCTCCACCGACCCGAACGGGATGTCGTACTTGCCCTTGTTCGTCACCGTGACGGAGTACTTGATGACGCCACCCGGCAGCACGGTGACGTCGCCCGTCTTCTCGATCGTGAGGTCAATCGGGCAGACGATGCTGGTGTAGGCCGTGGCCGTCTGGCCACTGGGCACGGCGTCCCCGGCGCTGGCCGCGATGTCCGACGGCTTGCCAAGGGACACCTCTGCGGTGTTCTCCACCTTGGATCCGCACGCCTGATCTGCCGGCACCGTGCGGGTGGCCTCCCAAGTGCGCTTCTCACCGGGCGCCAGCGGGCTGGTGTCCTCCGGGTCGGTCAGGTCCGCCCCCGGGTCGCTCACCACGATCTGGTCGAACGGAACCGTGAAGTCACCGGTGTTGGTGACGATGACGTCGTAGGTGGCCACCTGCCCGGGCTCGAGCGGCCCGTTGGTGGCGTTCTTGGCGATCGACACCTTCAGCGGGCAGATCACCTGGGTGAACATCGTGGAGCCGTTGTCCTTCGTCTCGGTCTCCACATACCCCGGGGTGGTCTTCAGGCCCACCGTCGCGGTGTTCTCCACCTGCGTGTTGCAGATCTCCTCGGTCTTCGCCGTCGTGAGGGTGGCCGTCCAGATCGCCGTCCCTCCGGCCGCCAGCACCTTCAGATCCGGGACCACCGGCGTGAGCGACCCGGCGTCCGCCGCAGCGTCGCTGACCTCCACCGCCCCGATCGGGATGTCGTACTTGCCGTTGTTCGTGACCGCGATCGAGTACTTGATGATGCCGCCCGGAAGGATCTCGGCATCGCCGGTCTTCTTGATGCTGAGGTCGACCGGGCAGACGATCAGGCTCTTCCAGGTCGAGCTGTTGTTCGATGCCGCCGCCTCGGTCCAGCCCGAGCCATCGGCGAACGCGACCGTCGCGGTGTTGGCGACCTCCGCCCCGCAGCCGGTCTCGGTCGGCGTCTTCTTCGCCGTCCAGGTCAGGGTCTCGCCGGCGGCGAGCGCCTCCGGCATGGAATCGGGGGCGGTGAGCGCGGCGCCCGGGTCGGTCACCTTGATCACCGCTGTCGGCACGGGCTGCGTGCCGTCGTTCTTGACCACGATCGAGTAGTCGACGACATCGCCGGGAGCGATCTCCTTGGGACCCGTCTTGGTGATCGAGAGGTCGCCCGGGCAGCTGATGGACGTCGCCCACTGATCGGACTTCACCGCCTTGTCGCCGGTGAAGTTCACGGTGGCCGTGTTGATGAGGTCGCCGCCGCAATCCGCGGCCGTTGCCTTGCGCGTGGCCGTCCAGATGCGCGATGCGCCCGGCAGCAGCGAGCTGGTATCGGCCGGCGGGGTGAGCGTGGCGCCCGGATCCTGCACCGTGATGTTCGCGTACGGGATCGCCAGGAACCCGATGTTCTTCACGGTGATGTCGTACTCGATGGTGTCCCCGAGCACGGCCTCCGCGTCACCGGTCTTGGTGATCTCGAGTGCGAAGCATTCCGCTCCCACAAGCGTGTCGGCACCCGCCGACCAGTTCTTGCCCGGGTATCCCAGGGCCGGAATGGGCGGGATGACGTCATTGGGGTGCGAGCCATGCCCCGCGGGGCTCACCACCGACGACGCCGAAGGCGATTCGAGCGTGTACGGGTTGGTGCCCGAGCTTGTCGCGTGACAGAGGTCGACCTTGCCCTCTGCTGCGCTTGCGGTGGATGCGCACACTCCGATCGCTGCCGTCGCGCAAAGCGCGAGGCCAGTCGTGGTGCGCCAACGGTTCATCCGTCGTACGTGCATGATCCCCTGCCTTTCCAGGTGCATGAGGCACCCTTGATCTGCGTGGAATCGACGCTATGAACGGGGGCCCGGCATTCCGCCGCCCCCCGGGGGAGTCCTCAGCGGGCCGGAGATCAGTGCGATGCCCTACGCCCGGCCGCCTGACACCGGCAGCCCGGTGCGGACAGCCCCGCCCGTACGGGCGGGGCTCCGCGAGGAGAGGCCCCGGGGGCGCGCAGGGTGCGCCCCCGGGGCCCAGGCATCACCGGGCTAGCCGGTGACCGGGGTGACAGGCCGCCTGGCCGCCACCACCACGGTGCAGGCCCTGGCCTGCGCCGTCTCGACACCGGTCGCCACCACGAAGGCGGTGTTGCACTTCCTGCCTGACGCGGTGCGGCGAGCGGTGAACCTGATGCTCTTGCTCACCGACTGGCCGGCCGGGATCGTCCCGATGTCCCAGAGCACCGCGGTGCCCTCCATGCGGGAACCCGCCGGCTTCGACACCAGGGCCATGGCGCCCGGCGGCTGGTCACGCAGCACCACGCCCGTGGCATCTGCGCTGCCGTTGTTGGTGACAGTCACCCGGTAGGTGACACGCCCACCCGCAAGCGCGCGGGCCGGGCCGGTCTTGGCCACCGTCAGGGCCGCCGCAGCGGGCCGGAGAGCGGTGACGCTCGCGGGCGTCAGAGGCGTGTTGCAGATGGCCCCCGCCACCAGGATCGGCGCCGCAGCTGCGGTGACCGGGGTCTCGGGGTACGAGGTGTACGGCCACACCGGCCCGACGCCGTTCTGCCTCTTCGCGCTCTCAACGGGCTTGGGACCGTCCTGCGGCGGCTTCACGACGGTGACCGATGCGGTGTTCTGAACGTTGGTCGCGCACAGCGCCGCGTCGGCAGCCACGGACTTGCTGGCCGCCCAGTCGAGGAACTCACCCTGCTTCAGCATGTCCGGGAACTCCGCCGGCGGCGTCAGCGTGGCCCCTGGGTCCTCCACCTTCAGGATGCTCTTGGGATTGAGGATCGGGATGGGGCCCGGGTTGGTCACGCGGACGGTGTAGTTCACCGTGCCGCCCGGCTCCACGGACGTCTGCGTGGATGACTTGGCGATCGCGACTTCAAGCGGGCACGCCACCAGGGTCATCCAGGTACTGGAGTTGGGGGAGATCTGCTGATCCGTGCTGCGGCGCGTGCGCGGCCGCGAGTCCGAGCGCCTCGGGCGCTCCTTGATCGCCACGGTCGCCGTGTTCTCCCACGGTCCGCACGCGCGCAGGCTGTCGGGAACCATGCGGGAGCCCGTCCAAACCAGAACCTGACCGGGCTTGACCCACTTGGGAGGGTTGGTCGGAGGCGTGAGCGGGATGGAACTATCCCAGACATCGATCGTCTTGTACCGGAAGTCCTTCAGACCGAGGTTGGTGATCGCGACCTCGTACTTGATGGTGCCGCCCGGCAGAACCGTGGCGTCGCCCGTCTTCTTGATGCCCAGAGGGAAGCACTGGTTGTCAAGCAGCGCCTGACCCTTGTCAAGGTTCATGCCCATGAACTCCCAGGGCGGGCCTGGGGGAGCCGATGCCTTCCGCGCCATGCTGAATGCCGGAATGACGTCATACACGTGGTTGCCGTGGCCCTGGGGCTTTACTCCGCCGGTCTTGCCATTGATGACCGCGTTCTTGCTGACCGTGATCGCGACGTACGGCTTGGTTTCCGACTCGTCGGCGTGGCAGAGCGTCACCTTCTTGTCCTCTGGAAGCGGTCCTACGCTCGCGAGCCCTGTAGAGGCAACCCCCAGCACCCCGGTCGCAGCCCCTACGACGGCGAGTCCCAACGCCCTGCGCCGGGCGCCCGACTGTCGCGCATGTCGTCCGTTCATAACCCCTGCCTTTCCGGACGGCCATGCCGCCCTCAAGCCTCTTGCCTCGCCGCGACGTGCTGTCGCGGACCTCCAAGCGACCGTAGGAACGGGGGCTCTCCGTGCCGCCGCCTGCCTGAGCGGTCTTGCGGCGGCATCGGGGCGGGGCGGTACGGGTCGCGCGACCATGCGCCCGGCGGCAAGGGCAGGGGAGCGTCACCCCCGCACGGCGGGGGCCGGTACTCGCCCGGGGAGGGCGCGATACCGTGCGCCCAAATGCCTGAGGTAACCGTCTACGCCGCGCCGTTCTGCCTCTACTGCATCGGCGCGAAGAAGCTGCTGAAGCGCCGGGGTATTCCCTACCGCGAGGTGCGCATCAGCATGTTCGAAGACGGCGCGCGCGATCGGCTGCAGGCCGAGAGCGGAGGCGGGCGCACGTTCCCGCAGATCGTGATCGACGGCGACCCCATCGGCGGCTTCGACCGCCTGCGCGCCCTCGACCGAAGCGGCGAGCTCTCGCGCCGCACGGGAGCGGCCCCGAGGTGACGCAGGGCATCCCCCCGGCGGTCAGCGCCGCCGGGGGGATGCGATGTGCCTATCGGTGCAGGTCGAAGCGGTCGAGCTCCATGACCTTCGCCCACGCGGCGACGAAGTCGCGGACGAACTTCTGGCCGGCATCGGCGCACGCGTACACCTCGGCCAGCGCGCGAAGCTCGGAGTTCGACCCGAACACCAGGTCGACCCGGCTGGCCGTCCAGCGGGTCTCTCCGCTGGACCGGTCGCGGCCCTCGAACGACTCCTCGGCCTTTGACGTGGGCTGCCACTCGGTGGCGATGTCGAGCAGGTTCACGAAGAAGTCATTCGTGAGCACGCCCGGCCGGTCGGTGAGCAGGCCCTCCTGCGACCCACCCGCGTTCGCGCCCATCGCGCGCATGCCGCCCACGAGCACCGTCATCTCGGGAGCCGACAGCCTGAGCAGGCTCGCCTTGTCGATGAGCAGTCTCTCGGACGTCCACGGGTGGCCGGGCCGCACGTAGTTGCGGAAGCCATCTGCGTAGGGCTCGGGCACCGCGAACGACTCGACGTCCGTCTGCTCCTGCGTCGCGTCGGTGCGACCGGGCGTGAACGGCACGGTCACGTCGAGGCCGGCGGCCTTCGCCGCCTGCTCCACGCCCACGCCACCGGCCAGCACGATGAGGTCGGCCAGCGAAATGCGCTTGCCGCTGCCGTTCTGCGCTCCGTTGAAGTCGGCCTGAATGCCCTCGAGCACCCCGAGAACCTGCTCCAGCTGCGCCGGGTCGTTGACCTCCCAGCCCCGCTGGGGCTCCAGGCGAAGCCGTGCGCCATTGGCGCCGCCGCGCTTGTCGCTGCCGCGGAAGGTGGATGCCGATGCCCACGCCGTGGTCACCAGCTGCGCCACCGACAGCCCCGAGGCCGCGATGGTGGCCTTCAGGCCCTCGATGTCCGATGCGTCGACCAGGGCGTGGTCCACCGGCGGCACCGGGTCCTGCCAGATGAGCGACTCGGCCGGAACGTCCGAACCCACGTAGCGGGAGATCGGCCCCATGTCGCGGTGGGTCAGCTTGAACC
>CAZIQQ010000052.1:11201-12925 GCA_964541555.1 uncultured Bifidobacterium sp.
GCTGATGCGCTCGTACTCGGGGTCCGTGCGCAGCGCGATGTCCGCGGTGGTCATCATCGGCGCGTGGCGCCTGGACGGATCGTGCGCGTCGGGCACGGCATCCGCCAGCGCGCCGCCCTTCGGGTGCCACTGGTGGGCGCCCGCCGGGCTCGTGCCGAGCTCCCACTCGTAGCCGTACAGCAGCTCGAGGTAGTCCATGTCCCAGGTGGTCGGGGTGCGCGTCCACGCGCCCTCGATGCCGCTGGTGATGGTGTCGTCGGCCATGCCCGAGCCGTAGGCGCTCTGCCAGCCGAGCCCCTGCTCCTGGATGGGCGCGCCCTCGGGCGCCGGACCCACCAGGCCGGGGTCGCCGGCGCCGTGTGACTTCCCGAACGTGTGACCGCCGGCGATGAGCGCCACGGTGTACTCGTCGTCCATGGCCATGCGGCTGAAGGTCTCGCGGATGTCCCTGGCTGACGCCATCGGGTCGGGGTTGCGGTTGGGGCCCTCGGGGTTCACGTAGATCAGGCCCATCTGCACGGCGGCCAGCGGGTTCTCGAGCTCGCGGTCGCCGCTGTAGCGCTGATCGCCCAGCCACTCGCCCTCGGGGCCCCAGTAGATGTCCACCTGCGGCTGCCAGGTGTCCTCGCGTCCGCCGCTGAAGCCGAAGGTCTTGAAGCCCATGGACTCGAGCGCGCAGTTGCCGGCCAGGATCATCAGGTCGGCCCACGACAGCTTGCGGCCGTACTTCTGCTTCACCGGCCACAGCAGGCGGCGGGCCTTGTCGAGGTTGGCGTTGTCGGGCCAGCTGTTCTGCGGAGCGAACCGCTGGGCGCCCGCACCTGCTCCGCCCCGGCCGTCGGTGGTGCGGTACGTACCGGCGCTGTGCCACGCCATGCGGATGAACAGCGGGCCATAGTGCCCGTAGTCGGCGGGCCACCAGGGCTGCGAGGTGGTCATCACCTGTTCGATGTCCTGCTTCACCGCGGCAAGATCGAGGCTCGCGAACTCAGCCGCGTAGTCGAAGCCCTCGTCCATCGGATCTGCCGAGGCGGGGTTCTGGCGAAGAGGCGCGAGATCGACCTGATCGGGCCACCAATCGCGGTTGGTCAGGCCACTTCCGGCACCCGTCACGGGGCACTTGGCATCGCTGCTCATGGCGTCCTTTCCTGCGGTTTCATCCGAACCTGAAGTCAGGAGGCCACGCTAGCCCCGATCGGCGGCAAGCGGTACGGGGATCGGCCGCGCCGACAGCCTCTGGCGAACCCCTGCACCAGGCAGGGCATCGCCCCCTCCCCGGACTGACCCACCGGGTGGCAGACCCCACGACCGGCGCCGGTACGCTGAAGGCATGCCCACGCTCGAGATCACCTGGCAGCGCCTCACCGACGATGAGGGCGACACCTGCCCCAGGTGCGGCAGCACGGGGGCCGCGGTGATAGAGGCACAGAAATCCCTGGCCGCCGCGCTCGCACCGCTGGGCATCGATGTCGTGCTGACCACAGGCGAACTCACCGACGGGGAATTCCGGCGCGATCCCTCCCAGTCGAACCGCATCTGGCTTGACGGACGGCCCCTCGAGGACTGGCTCGGCGCGACCTCAGGCAGCAGCCCATGCTGCGACCAGTGCGGCGGCGACCCCTGCCGCACCGTCGAGGTTGACGGCACCACGCACGAGGCCATACCGGCCGACGTCATCATCCGCGCCGGCCTGATGGCCGCTGCGTCGCTGGTGTCCCCCGCCG
>CAZIQQ010000053.1:0-12567 GCA_964541555.1 uncultured Bifidobacterium sp.
CGGTACTTCGGCCAGCGCACCTCGGGGCGGTCGCCGATGCAGAAGAGCGCCTCCTTGCATCCCAGGTCGCGCGCCTCCTCGGCCATGCGGCGCACCTCGTCGGGCGACATCGTCTTCGCCCGGGGGCTGTCCTCGTCGACGGCGAACGTGCAGTACGAGCAGACGTCACGGCACAGGTTCGTGAGCGGTATGAACACCTTGCGCGAATACGTGACGATGGGCGGGCGCGTGAGGTCGCGCAGGTGGGCGGCGGCCGCCCACAGCGCCGGGTGCTCGGCACCCGAGGCACCGACCAGCGCGAGCGAGTCGGCCCGCGTGAGCCGATCGCCCGAGAGGGCCTTCTCCACGGCCGCGCGCCGGGTCGGCGCGAGGCCGGTGAGGAGGGCCTCGTTCACCGGCTGGTCCGCCGGGTGGTGGCCTTGCGCCCGCCGGTCGAGCCCTTGGTGGCCGACGTCATGCGCGGGGCCGGCTTCTTCGCCGCCGGGGCCTTCTTGGCGGCAGGCTTGGCCGCCGGTGTGGCCTTCGCCGCCGGGGCCTTCTTGGCGGCGGGCTTGGCCGCGGGCTTCGCGGCCGGCTTCGTCGCCGCCGGCTTCTTTGCCGCGCCCTTTGACGACAGGGGCGGAGTGGCGGGGTCGGGGCCCTCGCCGTCGCGGAACTTGCGCCAGTCGGCGGGCCGCTTCTCCTGGAACGACGCGATGCCCTCCTTGGGCTCGGGTCCGTACACGTGGTTCAGGGCCACGAGCTCCAGGCCGTGCTGCACCGACGAGTACAGGGCGTCCGTCGCGGTGTTCATCGAGATCTTCGCCAGGCGCAGGCCCTGCGGAGAGCGCCGCAGGATGTCGTCGCACCACTCGTCGACCAGAGCGTCGAGCTGGTCGTCGGGCACGACCTTGTTGACGAGCCCCATCTCCAGCGCCTCGTAGGCGTCGTACTGGCGCGTGAGGAAGAGGATCTCCCGTGCCTTCTTCTCGCCGACGACCGCCGGCATCAGCTGGCAGCCCCACCACAGCGGCGCCGAGCCGATCTTGGGGCCGGCCTGGCCGAAACGGCCCGACTCGCCCGACAGCGTGAGGTCGCACATCACGTTGAGCTCGTTGCCGCCACCGATGCAGTAGCCGTGCACCTTGGCGATGACCGGCTTGCCGTTGTTGCGGATCGCGTTGGCCACGCGGTGCGACAGGGTGTGGAGGTGCCGCTTCTCGGCGGCGGTGCGGGTGGGGTCGGCCACGTCGCCGCCCACGCAGAACGCGCGCTCGCCCGCGCCCGTGAGGATGACCACGCCCACCGACTCATCGTCGGCCGCGGCCTCGAACGCCTCGCCCATCTCGATGATGGTCTGCATGCGAAACGCGTTCAGTCGCTCCGGGCGGTTGATGGTGATCGTCGCCCGGCCATCGCCGGTCTCGTAGATGATGTCCTCGTAGGCCACGCCTCGGCTCCCCTTCGGGCTGGTATCCGGTCGGGGAAGCGTACCGGGGCGACCGCCATCGCGATGAGGAACGCGCATACGGGACACCCGGGGTGTCTCGCAGTGCGATACCGCCACGGCGGGGTCCGGTTCGTCACTTGCCGGTGCCCGAACGCGCTGATACGAATGCCGCCTTCGTCGCAAGCGTCACAAGACGGCGTTTCGCAGTCCGAGACATGGCAACGACAGCCCACACCGAAACCACCGCAGCGCCCGGCCGGTACCGCATCCAGGCCGTCGAGCGCGTGGGCGCCATTCTGGACGTCTTCAGCGTCGAGGAGCCCGAGCTCGGCGTTACCGAGATCGCCGAGCGCACGGGGCTTCACAAGAGCACCGCCCACAGGTTCCTCGTGAACCTCGAGGCCGTCGGCCTGCTGGAGCGCGAGCCGCGCACCCAGCGGTACCGCCTGGGCCTGCGCATGTTCGAGATGGGCGGAATCGTCCTCGAGCAGATGAGCCTGTGGGATGAGGCCCTTCCGTATCTCGAGGGGCTCGTGACCGCATCCGGCGAGACCGGCCACCTCGCAGTGCTCGAGCGCGGCGAGGCCATCTACATCGAGAAGGTCGAGGCGCGCCGCGCCCTGAGGATCCCGTCGGCCATGGGCCGCGGGTATCCGGCGCACGCCACCAGCCTCGGCAAGGTCCTCCTCTCCGATCTCGGGGAGGATGACGTGCGCTCCATCCTGGGAGCGCACGGCATGGCGTCGTACACCCGTACGACGACCACCGACGTCGATCGCCTGCTGGCCGAACTCGCGGACATCCGCGAGCAGGGCTACGCGGTGGACGACGAGGAGTACGACGAGGGCCTCCGCTGCGTCGGGGCCCCCATCCGGGACCACACCGGCCGCGTCGTCGCCGCACTCGGCATCGGCGGTCCGGTCACCCGGGTCACCCCTGAGCGCGTGGATGAACTCGCGCGCCTCGTCATCGACGCCGCGGACGGGCTTTCCCGACGCCTCGGCGCCTCGCAGTCCGGGGCCTACACGCGCGCTGCCAGCCGCGTGAGGGCCACCACACATCCAACCCCGCGGCCGAGCGCCGCTCTCCGCGCCGTCCGGTAGTCGGGCGAGCACGTATCCCGAAAGGAGCAGTACCCCTATGAGCAGCGATGCCCTCAAGGACATCCGCGACGCGCTGTCCAGCCGCACCCAGCACTTCGTCCTCCCCAAGCAGTGGGCGTCGATGCGCAAGGCCGAGGCCCTCGAGAAGGAGACCGGCCAGCGGATCCTCCACTTCGAGAAGGGCGACTTCCAGGGTGACGAGTTCTACCCTGCGCCGCACATCTACGAGGCTGCAGCCAAGGCCGTGCATGACGGCCACGTGCGCTACGTGCCGGGCCCGGGTCTTCCCGAGCTGCGCGACGCCATCGCCGAGGAGATGACCTCGCGCGGTCGCCCGACCAAGCGCGAGGAAGTGCTCGTGACCATGGGCGCCAAGCACGCGCTCACGCAGTCGCTGCTCACCATCGTGGACCAGGGCGATGAGGTCATCTTCCCGAACCCGGGCTACCCGCCCGACGAGTTCTGGATCACCTACGCCGGCGGCAAGGTCGTGTACGCCCCGCTGGTGGAGCCCGACTTCGCGTTCGACCTCGACTCGCTGCGGTCGCTCATCACGCCGAAGACCAAGATGCTCATCATCAACACCCCGCAGCGCCCGAACGGCATGATTGTGCGCCAGCTGGATGAGATCGCCGAGATCTGCCGCGAGCACGGCATCATCGTGCTCACCGACGAGATCTTCTCGCACATGGTGTACGAGCCCCAGGTGCACGAGTCGATCTCGTACGTGAAGGACTTCAAGGACCAGTCGATCGTGGTCGATACCTTCTCGAAGACCTACATCATGACCGGCTTCCGCATCGGCTGGTGCGTGGCCAACGCCGAGCTCATCACGGCGATGGACATCTTCCAGCAGAACTCGGTCACCAACGTGCCCGCGTTCGTGCAGCTCGCCGGCCTGGCCGCCATGACCGGCCCGCAGGACCACGTGGCCGTGCAGACCGCCCGCCTCAAGGCGAAGCGCGACTTCGTGGTGGAGGCCTTCAACAAGATCGACGGCATCGACTGCATGACGCCGGACGGCTCGTTCTACGTGTTCCCCGACATCCGCGGCACGGGCATGACCGCCCAGCAGTTCGCCGACTACCTGGTCGAGGAGCACGGCGTGGGCGTCGTCGCCGGTAACGCCTTCGGTGACCGCGGCGAGGGCCACATCCGCTTCACCTACGCCGCCCCCGACGAGATCCTCGAGGAGGGCATGGACCGCATCGCCAAGGCGGTCGAGGCGCTCTAGGCAGCACCCCGCTTCACCTGCAGTACCGCGAAGGCCCCGGCTCACGCCGGGGCCTTCGTCGTTCCGGGAGGAAAGCGCCGGGGGCGCCGAACGCCGAGTGGACACGCCCGGCCCGTGATCGGCAGTTGCGGGGGCCGCAACGGCAGGATCACACCGGGCTGAGTCCACTCGGCGTTCGGCGCCCCCGGCGCGACCCCGCCGAGCGCCTAGGTCCCCGGCGTGAGGGCGACCTTGATGCTGCCGTCGATGCGCTGGTCCATGATGCGGTAGCCCTCGGCCGCATCGTCCAGGGGCAGGTCGTGCGTGAAGACAACCGACGGGTCCATCCTGCCGGCCTCGAGGTCCTTCAGCAGGCCCGGGATGTAGTGGCGCGACGGGCACACGCCGGGGTGCAGCGCCACGTTCTTCATGAAGGCCATGGCGTACGGCTGCCCCGAGGCCTCCTCGAAGAAGTGCGACATCCCGACGATGCCCACGTGCCCGCCGGGGCGGGTGGTCGTGATTGCCTGGGCGATCGTGCCGTTCGACGAGATGGTCTCCACGGTGCCGTCGGCTCCCATGCCGCCGGTCATCTCGAGCACGGTGGCCTCGACGTCCTGCTCCTTGCCGTTGATCGAGTCGGTGGCGCCGGCGGCGCGGCCGATGTCGAGCCGGTCGGGGTGGTGCCCCACGTGGATGATGCGCTCGGCGCCGAGGAGCTTCGCGGAGATCACGCCAGAGATGCCCACGGCGCCGTCGCCGATGACCACCACGGTCGCGCCCGGTCCGACGCCCGCATTCACGGCCGCGTGGTAGCCGGTGGACAGCACGTCGCCCAGTGGCAGCACCTTGGTGTCGTGCTCGGCCGCGGCCAGCGACTCGGGGATCTTCACCAGTGTGCCGTCTGCCTGCGGCACGCGCAGGTGCTCGGCCTGGCCGCCCTCCACCTGGCCGCCGGCGCTCTCGCCCCAGAACGGGCTGCCGAAGATGCCGCCCGACGTGCAGGACGTCTGGATGCCGTTCGCGCAGCAGGCGCAGGAGTTGTCGGCGAACGCGAAGGGGGCGACCACGCGATCGCCCACGGCGAGGCCGGTGACCTCGCCTCCGACCTCCTCGACCACGCCGACGAACTCGTGCCCGAGGCGCAGGCCCGGGGTCATGCCCAGGGCATCGCCGTAGTGCAGGAAGTGCAGGTCCGACCCGCAGATGCCTGCCTTGGTGACGCGCACGATCACATCGGTGGGGGCGATGATCCGGGAGTCGGGGACGTCCTCGACACGGATGTCACCAACGCCATGAAAGGTGGTGGCACGCATGTGGGCCTCCTCATTCACTAAAGGTTTAGTAATTCTCGAGCAAGTGTAACCTGAGGCCCATGGCGATGCGCAAGGGCATGCGGGAGTCCATGGCCGTCGAGGCCGTGGTTCAGGTGGGCACCGCGCTCGGGCGCGTGCTCGACGACGCCGTGCGCAGGGCGGGCGGGGTCACGCTCAACCAGCACCACGTGCTGGCCGCCCTGCAGCGCGCGGGTGATCGCGGCCTCGAGCCGCGGCAGATCGCGGTGGCCATCGGCTCCGGGTCTGCGCACGTCACGATCCTGCTCGACCAGTTGGAGGACGCCGCCCTGGTGGAACGGCGCCCGCACGAGACCGACCGCCGCCGCCGGCAGGTGCTGCTGACCTCTGCGGGGGGCGAGCGCGTGGACGCCACATCGGCTGCCGTGGAGATGGCGTCCCGCGGTGTGCTGGCCCGGGCCGCGGGCGTTGACCCCGATCAGCTCATGGCCCTTGCGGGCGCGCTGGATGAGGCGATGGGGGATGTCGGCGGCCCGGCGCGTGGCGACGCCCCTGCGCGGGTGGGGCGGCGTCCGATCCCCGGTGGGCGCTGAACGCGGGCCATGTGGGCCCCGGGGCGGGTTATGCTCTCCGCCGTCTTGGCGCCCATTCCCCGGGCGCCGCAAACGATTTCGAGGAGTTCTTGTGGCTGAGCGTCTTTTCTGGGAGGAGCTGAACGCGGGAGACACCGCCGAGTCGCTTCGTCGTACGGTCACCGAGGCCGACGTCGTCAACTTCTGCGGCGTGTCCGGTGACTTCAACTGGTTCCACATCGACGACGTCGGCGCCAAGGAGTCCGTCTTCGGCCAGCGCGTCGCGCACGGCATGCTCGTGACCTCCATCGCCACCGGCCTGCAGGTCGAGAAGATGGAGCCGAAGATCGCCACCGCGGCGTTCGTGGGCCTTGACTCGTGGCAGTTCCGCGCCCCGGTGTTCATCGGCGACACCATCCGCGTGAAGCGCACCATCGGCGAGAAGGCCGAGAACGAGAAGAACCCGAAGGCCGGCTGGTGCAAGTACGAGGTCGAGGTCCTCAACCAGGACGACAAGGTCGTGCAGCGCGGCGTCTGGAACATGCTCATCCAGCGCAAGGGCTGAGGGCTTCCCGGCCCGGCGCACCCGCGCCGGGCCGGGGCCACCTCCCCCGATGATCCCCCGCCCACTCATACCCCTCGCCATAGCCGCCTGCGCTCTCGTCGCGGGGCTCAGCGCATGCGGATCCGACGCCCCGCAGGCATCGACCGTGGCATCGACCGCTGGCACGACTGTCGCCGATCGGGGGGCCGGGGCAGTGCGCACGGTTCACGCGATCATGCCGCTCGACCTGGATGGCAACGACATCAAGGACTGGCGCGCGGCGATGGAGCTTGCGCTCGAGGAGACGGGCGGCCCGTCGGACGGCCTCACCGTGAAGGGCGTGTTTGCGAACGCGTCGGATGCCAACGGCGAGGAGAGCCCGGAGCGCGCCGCCGCGGCGGCTGCCGCAGCCGTCGCGGACCCGAGTGCCCTGGCGGTGGTCGGCCCGGTCAGCTCGTCGTCCACATCGGCTGCTGCCCCCATTCTGAACCGCGCAGGCATGCTGGAAGTCCTCATGAGCGCGACCTCCGTGAGCCTCACCATCCGCCCCGATGGCCTGCCCGGCCCGCCTCCGGACGTCGCGCCCACGGGCAAGCGGACCATCGTGCGCATCGTGCCCAACGATCGCGTGCAGGCCCGGGCCCTCGTGGGATACCTGAAGGAGGAGGGCGTCCGGCGCATCGAGGTGCTGGATGACGGCGGGCGCTTCGGCACGGGCCTGTCCAGGGACATCATCTCGTACGCGCGCACCAGATCGATCCCCGCGGTGTCGCACGGCACGGTCAGCCGGTCCACTGCCGCCGCCGCCGCCCGCCGCATCGCCATCGGGAACCGTGACCTTCCGGGGCGGTGGGCGCTCCTGCTGTCGGTGAACGACCAGGCCCTCGCCGTTGCCGCCACCCGTGCTGCGGCAGCCACAAGCCCCTCGGCCGTGGTCTCGGGCCCGGATGCGCTGACATTCCGCGCGTACCTCACCGGTATCGGTCCGCTGGAGCGGCTTGCGTACCTCACGACATTCCAGCTGCCCCTGGAGTACTACGGCCCGGATGGCGACCGCGTGTCGCGCATACTCCGCTCGCGCCTCGGCCGTGAACCGGCGGCGGGCTCGTTGTTCGCCTACGAGGCGATGGCGCTCGCGATCTCATCCATCCGCGCGGCGAACGCCGGGACCCCGCTGGAAGGCATGGCGCTGGGCGCCCAGCGCGCGGCAGTGACGCGGGTGGCCCTGGCCACGACCGACCGGGCAGCGGTGATCGGCACCTACTCGGTGGGGCTGACCGGCGATACCTCGAACACGCTCTTCGGCGCCTATCGGGTCGAGGACGCCGCGCTCGTTCGCGGGCGGGCAATCGACACGGCGGAGGGCTGATGAGCCTCGGGGTCATCCTCCTACTGCTGGTCCTGCCGATGCTGGTGTCGGTGGTGGCCATCCTGGTGGCCCGCCTGTACCAGCGGCGGGGTCCCATCGTCAGGTTCCCCGAGGTTGCCGCCGAACGACCGAACGACCTGAACTTCGGTTACGCGATCATCCTGGGTTTCGTTCTGGTGGCCGCCCTCGGCACCTTCCAGGACGCCCGTCAGGCGGCGACCGACGAGGCGCGGGCGGTCACCACGCTGTCGCGAACCGCGCTGACGATGCCGGCGCCGCTGCGCGACGACCTCTCGCACCAGCTCGTCTGTTACGCGCGGCAGGTGATCCAGTACGACTGGGGCAACAAGGAGCCGGATGGCGGTGCCGCCGGCAGTCGCTTCGTCGATGCCACGAGCGACCGCATCTCGCAGACCGTCGCCTCGGCCGCCCGGGGGAACGCGGTACGCGATGCCGCCCTCGGCGCGCTCATCGAGGGCGAGGCCGAACTGCGCGAGGCAAGGTCGCTGCGCCACGACCGTGCCGCGCAGCTGCCGGCGCTCTTCTGGGTGATGGTGGTCATCGGCGCGACGCTGGTCATCACCCTCAGCGCCGTGCTGCTGGCGAGCGAGTTCACATGGCTGCAGGCGCTGATCACCTGCGGCTCGGCGCTGATCATCGCCTTCACGCTGGTGCTCATCGCCGCCCTCGACCACCCGTACTCGAACGGTGCGCCCCTGCCCACGGTGGAGCCGACCGCCATGCAGGTGGCCCTCGACTCGGTGGTGAGATTCGCATCCGACCCCGCGGTGGACCGCCCCTGCCCCTGACGACGTGGCAGGGGCCCACCCGCGGGCGTCGAAATGCGGGGCATGGCCACCACCTCACACACGATGACCGTCGCCGAGGCCGCCCACGAGCTGGGCGTGTCGGAGCGCACCGTCTGGCGCTACCTGCGCTCGGGGCGCCTGCACGGTGAGACGACCGGCCCCGTGGGCCAGCAGCGCACCCTGATCGACCCAGCCGGCATCGAGTCGGTTCGCTCGGGTCGCGGCGGCGAGGAGGCCGTGGCGCTGCGCGCCGACGTGGACCGCCTGTCCGATGAGGTCGCCGCCCTCAGGGCCGAGCGCGACCAGCTTCGCACCGCGCTCGCCGCCGCGCGGGTCGAGATGGCCCGCCTGCGCAAGCCCGTGGGTGCCCGTGCCGGCGACATGGTGCTGGCAGGACTGTCGCACCTGGCCACCCGGCGCACGCGGCACGCGCACCGCTAGGGGCAGCCCGCCCCCGGAACGCAGAAGGGCCCCGGTTTCCCGGGGCCCTTCGAGTGCCTGAGCGAGTGGAGTCGGACCCTAGAGGCCGATCTCCTTGCTGATGATCAGCTGCTGGATCTCCGAGGTGCCCTCGGTGATCGAGGCCAGCTTGGCGTCGCGGTACATGCGCTCCACCGGGTACTCGGTGATGTAGCCGTAGCCGCCGTGGATCTGCACGGCGTCACGGGTGACCTCGTCGGCGACCTCGGCCGAGAAGTACTTGGCCATCGAGGCCTCCTTCACGCACGGCTGGCCGGTCTCGTACAGCCAGGCGGCCTTGTACGCGAGGGCCTTGGCGGCCTCCACCTTGGTGGCCATGGTGGCCAGCTTGAAGCGCAGCGCCTGGAACTTGCTGAGCGAGCGGCCGAAGGCCTCGCGCTCCTTGGCGTACTTGATTGCCTGCTCCAGGGCGGCCTCGGCGATGGCTGCCGACTTGACGCCGTGCGAGACGCGACCGGTGATGAGGGCCTCCATCAGGGCGCCGAAGGCACCCTCCTTGCCGCCCAGCAGGGTCTCCTCGCCGACCTCGCAGTCCTCGAACACCAGCTCGGCGGTGTCCGACGACCGGTGGCCCATCTTCTCGAGCTTGCGGGTGACCTCGAAGCCCGGGGTGTCCCGGTCGACGATGAACACCGAGATGCCCTCACCGCGCTTGTCCTTGTCGGTGTAGGCGGCCACGAGGCAGAAGTCACAGATGTTGCCGTTGGTGATGAAGTTCTTGCGGCCGTTGATGACGTAGCCGTTCGAGGTCTTCTTGGCGCTGGTGGCCAGACCGGCGGCGTCGGAACCCGTGTTGGGCTCGGTGATGGCGTAGGCACCGATGGTCTGTCCGGCGATGGCGTCGGGCAGGTACTTGGCGCGCTGCTCGTCGTTGCCGAACTTGTAGATCGGGAACGAGGCGAGGTCGGCGTGCGCGTTGACCGACGCGGTGATGCCGGCGCAGACCTTGGTCATCTCCTCGACGAAGATGCACTCGGTGATCTTGCCGGCGTCGATGCCGCCGTACTCCTCGGGGAACACGATGCCGAGCAGCCCCAGCTCACCGAGCTTCGGCATGATCTCGACGGGGAACTTCTCGGCCTTCTCGGACGCTTCGACGAGCGGGGCGATCTCCGCCTCGGCGAACTCGCGCACCATCGCGCGGATGTCCTCCTGCTCCTCGGTGAATGCGTAATTCAGCATGTGGGCTCCTGCCTTCGGGGTCGACTCGCTCAGGCTTGGTAATCGTAGAACGCCCTGTAACGGATCTCACAAGCACAACGGGCGGTTCGCGCAGGAAGGGACAGGTGCCCCGGACCTGCCGGGGACGCCTGTTCCGGACCCGGCGTAGCCTTTGGGCATGGACGCTCCCTTCCGGCTGGACGATCGCGTGGTCATCATCACCGGGGCATCCCGGGGCATCGGGGCCGGCACGGCCCGGGCCGTATCGCAGGCTGGCGGCAGCGTCGTGCTGGTCGCGCGCTCGGATGACGACCTGGCAGGGGTCGCGGCGTCGCTGCCCGGTCCGAGCCGCACTGTGGTTGGCGCGGTGGAGGACCCTGCCGTGCCGCCCAGGGCCGTGGCCGCCGCGGCGGAGATGGGCGACCTCTGGGGGCTCGTGAACAACGCCGGTATCTCCCCGGCGTACGCGCCCACCGCCGAGACCTCCGACGACGACTGGCAGCAGATCCTGGCCGTCAACCTGCGCGCCTCCGCGGCGTTCGCCCGGGCGGCGCTTCCCGCCATGGTGGCGGCCGGCAAGGGGGGTCGCGTGGTCAACCTGTCGTCCATCGCCGCCTTCGCGGGGTTGCCCAACCTCGTGGCCTACAACGCCACGAAGGCGGCGCTCGACGCCATGACCCGCACGATGGCCGTGGAGTACGGCCCCGCGGGCATCAACGTCAACTCGATCGCCCCCGGCACCATCACCACCGAGATGGTGCAGCAGATGATGGACACCAACCCGGCCCTGGCCGAGAAGTTCGTGAGCAAGACCGCCATCGGGCGCGTGGGCACGGTTGACGAGACCGCCTGGCCCATCGTGTTCCTGCTGTCGGATGCCGCGGGGTTCATGACCGGGCAGGTGATGCTGGTCGACGGCGGGCGCCTGGCCGCCGCGTAGGACGGGGGGAAGCCGCATGCGCGTCGTCATCGCCGGAGCCGGGACCGCCGGGTGCGTGCTGGCCGCGCGCCTGTCCGCCGACCCGGGCATCGAGGTGGTGCTGCTGGAGAGCGGCCCCCACTACCGGCCGGGCGAGTGGCCGCCTGAGCTGGCGCATGCCTACCGAATCATCAAGGAGACCCACGACTGGGGCTTCACGGCACAGGCCGGGGCCTCGCCGCGTGGCGTGCACGTGCCACGCGGGCAGGTGGTGGGGGGGTCGTCCATCACGAACGCGGCCATCGCCCTGCGCGGTCTGCCCGAGCACTACGACGACTGGGCTGCCTTCTCGCCGGGGCTCGACTGGCAGGCCATGCTGCCGTGGTTCCGCTTCATCGAGACCGACACCGACTTCGGCGACAAGCCCTACCACGGCGACCATGGGCCCATCCCCATCGCGCGCCACCCGCGCGACACCTGGTATCCGCTGATCGAACGCTTTGCCGAGGCGGCGGTTGCGCGCGGTCACGAGTGGGTGCCCGACCACAACGCACCCGGGGCGGTCGGAATAGGCCCCACGCCGTTCAACATGCGTGATGGCAAGCGGCAGACGCCCGCCGACCACTACCTCGACCCGGCGCTCTCGCGCGACAACCTCACCCTCGAGGTGGGCGTGCGCGTTGACCGCCTGGTGCTCGACGGCACCCGGGCCACGGGCCTCGAGGCCATCCGGGAGGTCACCGGCGAGCGGGTCACCTACGAAGCAGACCACGTCATCCTGTGCCTGGGCACTTACCAGAGCCCGGCCGTGCTGCTGAGGTCAGGCGTGGGCCCGGCCGACGCCATCACCCCGCATGGCATCGAGGTGGTGCACGACCTGCCGGGGGTGGGGCGGGGCATGCAGGATCACCCGAAGATCTCCTACCGGTTCTGGATCGGTACTGACATCCCGCAGTGGCCGCACCCGTGGATTCAGGCACTGCTCACGTCGAAGGCCGAGGTGCACGGCGAGGAGCGGCTGTTCCAGGTGATGCCCTACGTGGGCTTCGTGGACGGCGGGCACCGCATCAGCGAGTTCAACGTGCAGGTCGCCGACTCCCGCGGCCGCACGGGCCGCGTGGACATCCAGTCCACCAACCCCATGGACCAGCCGGTGCTACACATGGGCTGGATGGAGGAGGCCGGCGACCGCGAGCTGGCAGTGGCCGCCGGGCGCGAGCTGCTGGCCGTGGCCCGCACGAAGCCCCTGGCCGACCTGCTGGACGAGTGGCCCAACCTGGACGACCCCGACCACGTGCTGCGCACTGTCGAGACCTTCCACCACCCCGTTGCCTCGCTGCGCATGGGCGTCGACTCCGACCCCATGGCCGTCACCGACGGCGACGGCCGCATCCGCGGCCTCGATGGCGCGTGGTGCATTGACGCCTCCATCATCCCGCGGGTGCCATCGGCCAACACCCACCTGGCCGTCATCGCGCTGTCCGAGAAGCTCGGCGCGCAGTTCCTGGCGCGTACCGGTCACGCCGCCGCCGCCGTCTCGCCGCCGGCCGCTGTGCACTAGGGGCGCCGTCGGGCCCGCGCCTGTTCACTGGGCCCCGCACACCTTCCCCCAGGAGAACCCGTTGAATCACCGGACGTTCCGTGCCCTGACCGCCGCCGTTGCCGTCGCATCG
>CAZIQQ010000054.1:0-12386 GCA_964541555.1 uncultured Bifidobacterium sp.
CCTGCACGGCCCGCGCCCCCGCCCGCGCGGCCTCGCGCGCCGCGCCCCAGGCGTACGCCGCCACGCCCACCTGCACGGCCAGCGCCCCGGCCAGCGCCACCAGCGGTACCACCGCCACCAGTTCCACCGATGCCTGACCGCGCTCGTGTGCCATGCGCCCAACGTAGGCACGCAGGGCGCGCGGGTGGCGCGCGGATCGCGCCGGGTGCGCCCCGAGGGGGTTACGGGGTGGCTACAGCCGCCTGCTGCTGCGGATGATCCACCAGATCGACAGCCCCAGCGCGACGATGAGCGCGAGGAAGCCCAGCGGGGTGATGCGGTCGGCCAGCAGCGGGTACCCGGCGACGAGCAGGAAGGCGATGGCCAGGGCGGCCACCACGATGGCCACGCGCTGCCACGGCCTGAGCACCAGCCACGCCAGCTGGTTGCGCCGGAAGTACGCAACCCCGGCCGCGAGTATCGCCACCACGAACAGGACCGAGATCACCTGCGACGCCGTGGCGAATGCCACCGTGAAGGCGCGCTCCCACACCACAACGAGCGCGGCGAGGCCGAGGATGATGATCGCGTTGCGGGCGCCGACGGGCATTGGGTGAGGATACCGTCGGCGTCGGCTCTACAGTGCACCCGTGCAGCAGACCTCACCCGACCGCATCGCCGTACTCCATTCCGCCGACGCCCCCGGCTACGTGGACCTCCGCACCGACGCGCCGGACGGCCCGCAGGTGGCAACGGCGTTCCGCAGCGGCGGGCCCGGCGCCGCCGTGCTGGGGCCGGGTGAGCTCACCATCAGCGCTCCGGCCCCATGCCCCGCCGGGTCGCGCCGCCTGCTCATCACCCCCGATGGCGCAAGCGCGGGCTACCTCGAGTACCGCTGGCAGCTGTCACCGGTGCGGTGCGTCATCGCGCTCGTCGGGGACGACGACCGGGGCGTCATCGCGTGGACCCGCGAGCGCCGTGCGCTGCCCGCCGCGCTGGCGCGCCTGCGCCTCGCCCGCGCCGTGCCGTCGATGGCGGTCATGATCGGGCAGGACGAGCGCGGGTCGATCGATCCGGTCGAGGGCGGCCATGTGCTGTCGTGGCACGGGGCCGAGCGGCTCACCCGCACGCAATCGCTGCTGCTGGCGATGGCTCCCGTGCTGGGCGCGCGCGCCTAGGCGCCGGCGGGCCGCGGGGGCGCTTGCCCCCCATCGGCGGGCACGAAGGCCGGGCACCTCATCACCGGAACGGCGGGGTACCGCGGCATGCGGGGCTCCTCGCACATCGTGAACACCGACCTGCGTGTGGGCACCAGCCGCTGGAACGCGCACCGGTCGCACAGCCCCGCGGGCATGCGACGCGGCGCATTGCTCACGCCGCGGGCGCGCCCGCCCGCAGGGCCTCGGCCAGGCCCACGAGGGGCAGGTCGCCGTCGAGGTCGCCGTGCCGGGCGCGCACCGACGCCGTGCGGGTCTCCACCTCGCGGTCGCCGACGATGAGCAGGTAGGGCACCTTGCCCAGCTCGCCGTCGCGGATGCGCTTGCCCATGCTCTCGCTGCGGGAGTCCACCTCGGCGCGAACGCGCGAGCCCCTCAGCGTGGCGCACACCTCATCGGCGTACGACGCATGGCGGTCGGACACCGGGATCACCCGCACCTGCTCGGGCGCCAGCCAGAACGGCAGGTCGCCGCCGGTGTCCTCGAGGAGGATGCCCAGGAAGCGCTCGAGCGATCCGGTGATGGCGCGGTGGATGATGACCGGACGCTCCACCGTGTCGTCGGCCGTCGTGTACTCAAGGCCGAAGCGCTCGGGCATGTAGAAGTCGAGCTGGCAGGTGCCGAGCTGCCATGAGCGTCCCATGGTGTCGGTGACCTGGATGTCGATCTTGGGCCCGTAGAAGGCGCCGTCGCCCTCCTTGATGCCGTACTCGCGATCGCCCAGGGCCAGCCGCAGGGCCTCTTCGGCGGCGTCCCACATCTCGGGCGTGCCGGTGGCCTTCTCGGGCCGCGTGGACAGGAACATCGCCACGTTGCCGAAGCCGAACCGCGCGTAGAAGCGCTCGGTGAGGTCGAGGATCGCCCGCACCTCGGACTGGATCTGATCCATCCGGCAGAACACGTGGGCGTCGTCCTGCGTGAACGCGCGCACGCGGAACAGGCCATGCAGCACGCCCGACAGCTCGTGCCGGTGCACGTGCCCGAACTCGGCCAGCCGAAGGGGCAGCTCGCGGTACGACCGGCGGGTCGACCGGAACACCAGGCAGGCGCCCGGACAGTTCATGGGCTTCACGGCGAACCCCTGCTCGTCCACCTCCGTGAAGTACATGTTGTCCTTGTAGTGCTCGTAGTGACCGCTCTGCTTCCAGAGCTCGTCCGAGAGCATGGTGGGGGTGCGGATCTCCTGGTAGCCCATGGCGTCGAGCTCGGTGCGCAGCGCCGCCTGGATCTCGTTGACCACCACCATCCCCTTCGGCAGGAAGAAGGGAAACCCGGGGCCGGCCTCGTCGAAGTAGAAGATGCCCAGGTCGCGGCCCACCCTGCGGTGGTCGCGGGCGCGCGCGGCCTCGAGCCGCTCGAGGTGCTCGTCGAGCTCGGCGCGGGTGGGGAACGCCGTCGCGTACACCCGCGTGAGCATGGGGTTCTTCTCGCTGCCGCGCCAGTAGGCACCGGCCACCGACAGCAGCTTCACGTGCCCGATCTTCCCGGTGTCGTGCACGTGCGGCCCGCGGCAGAGGTCGATGAAGTCCCGCTCGCGGTACAGCGACACGTCGGCCTCGCCCTGGCGACCCAGTTCCTCCACCTGGTCCACCTTGTAGGGCTGGGCCCGCTCGGCGAAGAACGCCGCGGCGTCGGGGATGCTCATGACGGTGCGCTCGAAGGGAGCCTTCGACTTCGCGATGCGGTTGATCTCGGCCTCGATGGCCGGGAAGTCATCCTCGGTGAGCGGCTGGTCGAGCTCGAAGTCGTAGTAGAAGCCGTCCGCAATGGGCGGGCCGAAGCCGAAGCGCGTGCCCGGGAACAAGCTCATCACGGCCTCGGCCATCACGTGCGCCGCCGAGTGGCGCATCACATACAGGTGATCGTCGCCGCTCTTGCCCGTGACGATGGCGATCTCCTCGCCGTCGGCGAGGGGGCGCGCGAGGTCGCGGATCTCGTCGCCCACGCGCACGGCAAGGGCGGCCTTGGCCAGGCCGGGGCCAATCGCGGCGGCGGCGTCGTGGCCGGTGGCGCCGTCGGGCAGGTCGAGCCGGTTACCGTCGGGGAGGACGACGTGCATGTGGTTGGCGTGCTCCTCGCGAGGGCGGTCGTGACGGCGGCCGATGCTAGCAACGGCGCCGGGTCGGGCCGTACCCCCCTTGCGGGGCGTCGTGAACGGGCGGAAGATGAAGCCCTCATGCGATGGCTGCTCTGCGGATCATCCCCCACCCCGGTCGCCCGACGGGTGGTTCCCGCCGTCCTGGCGTCGCTGGTGCTCGCCCTCTTCGGCACCGTGTTCATCATCTGGGCGCCGAGCGTGCCCGGACCGGGATGGATACGGGGCGCGTACGTGCTGTTCGTGGTGGTGGCGCTCAAGCTGCCACTCATCGCGATCCTGTGGTGGCTCATCGCCCGCAACCACGACTGGCCCCACAGCCAGCCCAAGTGGCTGCCGCCCGAGCAGGCCGAGATCCTCGCCTACCTCGAGTCGGAGGCCAACAGGGCCGCCCTTCTGCCCGATGCGGTCGAGCGGCTCGGGTACCTGTCGCAGGAGGCCTGGCACGTGGCCGATCGGCTCGACGGCGACGCCAAGGTCGACGCCCTCACGGTGGCCCTGCGCATCGACCTCGTGTGCGAGCGCGCCCGCCGCGAGCGCAGCGAGCGCTGACGCCTATACGGCGGTGCCCACCAGGGCGCCGATGAGCGAGGTGATGGCCATGGCGGCGGCGCCCCAGAACACCACCCGCGCGGCCGCGCGCAGCACCGGTGCCTTCCCCAGCATCGCGCCGACGGCGCCCAGCAGCACCAGGCCCACCAGGGTTACGGCCACGGTCACCCAGATGCGCGCCGCCTGGCCGTAGGGCGGCAGCACGGCGAGGAGGGGCAGCATGGCGCCCACCGCGAACGAGAGGGCCGACGCCACGGCGGCCTGCATGGGGCGCGCCTGCGCGTAGTCGGTGATGCCCAGCTCCTCGCGGGCGTGGGCAGCCAGCACATCGCCCTTCGACAACTCCTCGGCGACCTGCCGCGAGAGCTCCGGCGACAGCCCCCGGTCCTCGTAGATTCCCGCGAGTTCGGCCATCTCGCCCTCGGGGTCATCCTGCAGCTCGCGCGTCTCGCGCGCCAGGTCGGCGCGCTCGGCGTCGCGCTGCGAGCTGACCGACACATACTCACCTGCGGCCATCGACATGGCGCCGGCCGCAAGGCCGGCGATGCCCGCGGTAATGACCGCCCCGCGATCGGCGCCTGCCGACGCCACGCCCAGGATCAGGCTCGCGGTGGACACCAGTCCGTCGTTCGCGCCCAGCACCGATGCGCGCAGCCATCCGGTTCGGCCGGTGGCGTGCTGCTCGCGGTGCGACGGCAGTTTCAACATTGAGAACATACGGTAAAGAAAACCCGAGACAGACGCTGTAAGGCTTGCCTCTGGAATCTGGTGCTGTATAAACCAGACATGCAGTCGGGGTCCTCGTGATTCCGGCCAGCATGGCGGTATTGAGCGGCGGACGTTCCGAGGTCGGGGGGCCTTGGTAGCGCGGGAAATCGGGGGGTTCCCCGCGCCGTCCGCCGCCGACCGCTTTCCTGCGATGCTGTGGACCGTGGACACGGTTCGCACACGCGTGGGCAGGGCCGCGGAGTCACTGCTCACCGCCAACTGGCGCGAGGGCCAGGGGCGCTCGGGTGCCCGCTACGCCTACACGTGCCCGGATGGCGAGAAGTACCCGTACCAGTGGTTCTGGGACTCCCTCATGCACGCGCTCGCGTGGAACGAGATAGACCCGGCACACGCGGCGGCGGAACTGCGGTCGCTGGCAGCCGCCCAGCAGGCCGACGGCCTGATCGGCCACACCGTCTTCTGGGATGCCCCGGTGCGCATCATGCGCCTGGCCTTCTACAACGTGCGCCGGCGGGGCGACATGAGCACCGCCACGATCCAGCCGCCGTTCATCGGGTGGGCCTGGGCCGAGGTGGCCGAACGCCTGGGCGATGACGCCTTCGCGCAGCAGGGCCGCGAGGTCGTGAGCGCCTACCACGCATGGATAGAGCGCGAGCGCGTCGACTCCACCGGGCTCGCCTGGGTGATCCTGCCCGACGAAACGGGCTGTGATGCCTCACCGGTGTTCGACGAGGCCCTCGGCTGGCGGCGCCACGGCACCCCGGGATTCGCCGCGCTGGTGGCCGACGCCCGCAGGCACGACTTCTCGTTCAGGCGCATCCGCGACTCGGGCGGATTCACGGCGGCCTGCCCCCTGGTGAACGCCTCGCTTGCCCTGGGCTACCTGGGGCTCGCTGCGCTGGGTGCCCCGGGCGCGCGCGAGCGTGCCCGCCAGGTCACCCAGGCCATCGTGGAGCACCTGTGGGACGACCGCGCGGGCATCTTCCGTCTGCTCGGCCCCGATGGGCGCCCATCCCCCGTGACCGCCTGGCAGGGCCTGGCGCCCGCCGCGCTGCCGGACCTTCCCGATGAGATCCGCGCCCGCGTGGTGGACGACTGGATCATGCGCCCCGATCGCTTCTGGCCACCCCACCCGGTGCCATCGGTGAGCCTTGACGACCCATCGTTCATGCGGGGAGATGGCAGGGTCATCCCCAAGTACTGGCGCGGGCCGTCGTGGCCCTTCACCCCGCCGTTCGTGGTGCCGGCGCTGCTATTGGCAGGGCGCCACGCCGACGCCGCGGTTCTGGTGTCGCGGCTCGAGGAGCGGCTCGATGCCCAGGGCTTTCGCGAGTACACCGACCCGCTCGACGGCACCGGCATGGGCGCCCGGGCGTTCAGCTGCCAGGCCGTGGCGGTGGCCACCCGGGCCTGGATCGAGCGGCCGCCGATCCCCGTGCGCGGCTAGCCCGGGAGACCCCTCACGACACCACCGCCCATCCGATGGCGGTGCCGAACGAGTTCTTCTGGGCGAACAGCGGGTTCGATGCGGCGGCGGCCCGGGCCGCGTTCGTGGGGATGCGCCGCACGATCACCAGCTCGATGTTCGACTGCGCGGGCATCCCCTTCGTACGCGTGAGGTACGAGACCAGCACGAGCCGGGCGTCCCGGCGGCCCAGGCCGGTGGTGTCGGACCCCTCGAACCGGAACTCCCGCGCGGTGGGCCACGACACCACGGGCGCGCTGAAGTCCTTGCCCGTGAGCACCCGGTACCCCAGGGTCGACCCCGGCAGTTGCGACAGCCTCTTCCCGTTGCGCCTGTCCCTGAAGATGAACGTGAGGTCGGTGCGGCACCACGACTGGGCGTCGTCGTAGATGCGAATGCGCGAGACCACCCTCACCGATGCGGTGCCGTTGGGGGCGGTGGCGCTGCGCGCAGTGCGCACGTCCTGCTGGTAGAAGGTCTGCGAGCACGGGGCGACTGGCGGCGGGGGCGGCGGAGCAGGCAGGGCCGCCGTGGCGGATGCCTCGGGCGGTACGGCCCCCGATACCGACACCACACGGGCGGAGAGCGTGTACGAGCTGCCGGCGGACAGCCCGGTGACGGTGGCCCGGCCGGCCGACAGCGCCGCCGTGGCCGTGGCGCCCCCCGGGCTGGCGGTCACCAGCACCAGCGGATCGCGCCACGGGCAGGTGGTGGTGTCGGCCGTCCATGCGGCAGTTATCGAGGTGCCGTCAGCCGTGGCCGCGATGGCCGTGGGCGATGTGACGGTGTCGCAGATCCAGTCGCGCGCGACGGACACCCGGGCATACACCCCGGGGGATCCCGGGTCGCCGCAGCGGAAACCCCAGCTCACCACCCCCACCTGCACGGGCCTGCCCCCTGCGAGGGTGGTCATCGGGCCACCGGAATCGCCGGAGCAGGTGTCGTTGCGCACCGGGGCAGGTGGCGGCGGCGAGGGACCGTTACCCGCGCAGATCATGCTGGGCGTACGGAAGTCGGGTCCCAACAGCGCGGAGCACGTTGCATCGGTGAGCAGCGGGATGCCCCCCGACACGCTCTGGAGGATCGTGGCGGTCGGGTCGCTGGTCGAGCATGCGAATGGATTCGAGGGGTTGATTCCGCACGAGATGAGCCCCCAGCCGGCGATCGCGGCATTGGCCGTGCCCGCGCTGCCCGCCACCTGCGCGGCGGCGATGGCGGCGTCGTCTGACGGCGAGGGAATGGCCACGGCCGGGGAGGTGGTGGCCGTGGGCAGGCGAAGCAGGGCCAGGTCCCACGTCTCGGTCGACGAGCTGTACGACGGGTGCGGCAGCGCCGCATCGGGCGTTATCGCGGGGCCCGGGCTGCTGCGCGTGTACGCCCCGGGGTGGGCGCGGAGAGCGGACGTGGCCTGCCCATCGATGCAGTGCGCGGCGGTGAGCACCCATCGCGAGTTCATCACCGACCCCCCGCACAGGTAGGGGCCCGGGTAGAGCAGGGTCATGAAGCGCCAATCGGCGGCAATCGCATCCACGCGCCCGGGCCCCACGATGCGCGTGGACATCTCGGAGGCCCCGGCCTGCCCCACGGCCGTCAGGAAGAGCACAACGGCGATGGGTGCGATGAGGCGGCGAATCACCAGCCCAGCCTACCGACGCACCCCGTACGCTCCGCTCCATGGCAGTGCCCCGCGACCACGTGACCCCCGGCAGCATCGGCCGTGGCTACTCGGCCACGGCCGCCGACTACGACGCCGCGGTCCGGTACAACATCGAGGGAGCACAGCGACTGATCGACGCCATGCCCCGGGGCGACTACGCACGGGTCGTGGACATCGGCTGCGGCACGGGGGTGGGATCGCTGGCCATGGCCCGGCGCTTCCCCTCGGTGCGCGAGATCACGGGGGTCGACCCATCCGCGGGGATGCTCGACCAGTTCCGGTCCAAGCTCCGGGATGCCCCCGACGTCGCCGTATCGCTGGTCGAGGGCGGCGTCGACGACCTCGACGTTCCTGACGGCACCTTCGACGCCGCCATCATGACCATGTCGTTCCACTGGTTCCCGCGAAAGGCCGACGCCACCCGTCGCATCGCGCGCGCCCTGGCCCCCGGCGGCATCTTCGCCGCCGTGCTGCCGGGCGAGGGCGTGGACGAGGAGTTCCGCAGCCTGCTGGCGCAGGTGGAGCCCCCGCATATGGCATTCCTGGGGTCGTTCCAGGCCGCGCCCCGGTCGCTGCGCCAGATGGACGCCTACCTCGAGGGTGCGGGGCTCGAGGTGCTGGACATGTGGATCGAGCGACGACTGCGCCGATCGAGCGTGGATGCCTACCTCGAACGCATGCGCGTGGTGGCCGGCCATCTGGGTCAGGGCATGGACCCGGCCGACCTGGAGCAGAATCTGGCCGCCCTTCGCGCCAAGATGGAGGATGCCGCGGGCCCCCGCGGCTTCGAGTACGAGTTCTGCAAGCTCTATGCAATCGCCAGGAGACCCGGATGAGTGATGGCCGCGACCTCGTCGCCGATGGATTCACCGAGACGGCGTCCGACTACGAGGACGCCGTGCGCTTCAACATCGAGGGCGGTCAGCGCCTCGTGATGTCGATCCCGGCAGGCCACTACGAGGATGTCCTCGACGTGGGCTGCGGCACGGGCTGGACCACGCAGGCGCTGATCGACCGCTTCAGCCCCGCGCGCATCACGGGAGTCGATCCGTCGGAGGGCATGCTCGAGCAGTTCCAGGCGAAGGTCGGGGGCATCGACGGCGTGGAGATCACCCTGGCGCAGGGCGACGTGGAGAACATGCCGGTTCCCGACGCCGCCTTCGACCTGGTGATCTGCTCGATGGCCTACCACTGGTTCCCGCGCAAGTGGGATGCCGCCAAGGCCATGGCGCGCGCGCTGAAGCCCGGGGGCGTGATGGCCATCCTGTGCTCGGGCCGGGGCGGCGAGCAGGCCTACCGCGACATCCTCGCCAACCTCGAGCCGCCCAACTACACGTGGCTGGGGGCCTTCGACGCCGTGCAGCGGGACATCCCCGAGATGGAGGACTACCTGCTGCAGGCCGGCCTCGAGGTTCAGGACATCTGGATGGAGCGACGGGTGCGCCACACCACCGTGGAGGCCTACCTCGAGCGCATGCGCGTTGTGGCCGGCCACCTGATCGGCGACCAGTCCGAGGCCGACGTGGCCGCCTACATGGACCAGGTGGAGAGGGCCATGCGCGAGGCATCGGGGCCCCGCGGCTGGACGTACGACTTCACGAAGCTCTACGCGATAGCCCGCAAGCCCGGCTGACGGCACCCGGCTACCGCGCCGCACGTCGTGCAGCGCGGTAGCGTGGCGGGGTGCCCCGCGCCCTCCGAACCCTCGTCGGCATCGCCGCCACGGTCGCGCTGGCCGTGCTGGCCCAGACGGCCGGCGCCGCGTCGTTCTCGTACGACGCGGGCAACCGGGTACTTACCCTCACGGGGGGCCCCGGCGAGCAGGTGGTGCTCGAGGACACCACGCTCCCACCCGACCCCAGCCAGTACTTGGCAAGTGCCAGCTCCGGAGGCGTGCCGGTCCCATGGACCGGCACCAACCGCGCGGGGCTGCTGGCCTACACGGTTCCGGGATCACCTCCGGCACACGGGCTGACGATCCAGCCCGACGTCGCCGGCGGCCTGCCGCTCGAGCGCATCGAGGTGGTGGACGACACCGGGCCGGTGCAGGTGGTGATCCCGGGAGGAGCGGAGCCCTACGCCGACCCCATCTCCGTGACCCTGGGCAACGCGGCATCGTTCGTGAGGGTGGACGCAGCCGGCGTGGCGCCGATCTCCTTCGGCACCGCATCGCTGTCCATCAGCGCACCGGAGATCCGCCTGCAGGACGACATCACCGCTGCCTCATCCATCACCCTCGCGTCGTCCAACCCCATCAAGCTGATGGAGCCTCCCCCCGGCACCGGCCAGCCGGTGCTGTCGCTGACGGCGAGTTCGCTGGTGAGCACCACGGCCATCGTGGGGAACGCAAGCGCCACGGTGAACGCGCTGGAAGTGCACGGCCCCTGGCGGGCAGGCGGCGTGGCCGGCACCGCGGAGATCACAGCCCCCGGAACCACCCGCCTGCTGGGCGACCTCACGGCGTCCGGGGACGTATCCCTGGGGGGGCTGGAGGTGGGCGGCTACGGCGTGCGGCGCACGATCACCAGCCCCGCCATATCCGTGGGCCCCATCACCGGCGGCTTCAGCGCGTGCGGCGCGCCCGACATGGTGGGCATGTGCGACGTCGACGCGCAGACCCCCGGGGGCGGTGAGGTCACCTTCGCCGGCGACGTGATCCTGGGCGGCGAGGTGCGCGACATGGGCGTGGTGGAGGTCACCGGCGTCGCACGCCTGGAGGCCGACATCAACGCGCCCACCGCGGAGCTGCTGTTCCGCGACGACCTCCTCGTCGGCGGTGCGGCACGCCGCAGCATCACCGCCGGCGTGCTGCACACGCTTGGCGGGCTGGCGCAGGACCTGACCCCCTGCGGGGCGAGCGAGATCTCCGCCTGCGCAGGCGTGGGAGTGCACACGCCGCCCGTGCCCACGACCGACATCGTCATAGACGCCCCATGGGTGAACGCCCTGACGGCATACATGCCCGGGTCGATCACCGCACTGCAGCCGGTGCTCACCCCCGTCACCGGAATCAGGACATCCACGATCCAGTCGGGTGGACCGGTGGACCTGCGGGGTGGCGTGGCGATCGAGCAGTCGGGCTCGATGACCCTGTCAGGGGCGCCGACGATCCTCGCCGGCGTCGCGCCCGCGGCGAACGTGGGGTCGGTCGGGCCGTCGGTGGATCCGGGGCCGTGCGCGGCCGGCCCGCTGCTCGTGCTGGGCGACTGGCGCCTCACGGCGCCCATCGAGTGCCTGTCCACGCTCACCACGGCCGATGGCACCGCCACGCTCAACGCCGACGTCACAACCCAGGCACACCAGGCCTACGGAGGCCCGGTGGTGCTGGGCCTGGGGTCGGGCACGCGCACCCTGCGCGCCGGCGGCGGGTCGGACGTCGCGTTCAACGGGGGCCCGGTCAGCGCGTCCTGGAGCCCCGCGGCCGGTGATGTGGGCTCGTACACGGCGTCGCTCGCCCCCACGGGAACCACCTGCACGACACCAGATGCATCCACCAACTGCTCCTTCGGGTCCGTCGGCCGCGCACCCACGGTGGTGGCGTCGGTGAAGGCCAACCTGCGAGCGGCCCTGCCGTCAACCGGCAGCGGCGCGGTGGAGCGCCCGCTGCCGAGCGGCCGCACCACCCGCCGCCAGGTGGCCCGCGGGTCGAAGACCGTGCTCACCCGGCTCATCGTTCCCCCGGCCTCGCGCGGCACCCGCAGGTGGTCGGAGAAGGGCCCGTGCTCCATCGCCCGGGGCCGGCTGGTGGCGCCCCGCCGGGCAGCCACCTGCACGGTGTCGCTGTCGGTGGCCCGCTACCGGCGCACCCCCGCGTGGACCGGCCGGGCCACCGTGGTGGTCCGGTAGGCCCCGTCAGGCCGTGAGGAAGCCGTCCACGAGGTTGGCCACGATGCGCGCGCCCGCGGTGTCGAGGTGCACCCCATCGGGCGACAGCAGGAACCCCGCGCGCTGCGCGATGTCGTCGTATGAGCGACCCAGCGTGAAGTGCCCCACCAGCGACTCCAGACCCGGGCGCCACGACCCCGTGTAGGCGGGGCCCTCCTCCCTGCCCGTGGCCACGATGACCTCGGCCATGCGCTCGTGCACCGGCAGGTAGGTGGCACCTGTGGCATCCACCACGTCGCGGATGACGGCGTTGAAGGTGCGCACGGCGTCGTTGGCGGGCGAGTCGAGGTCCTGGCCAAGCGGCGGCAGTGAGCACACGGCCACGTGCGTGCCGGCGGTGTGCAGCCGGTTCACCACCGCAAGCAGGCAGTCGCCGAACCACTCGGGCGACGGGTTGCGCGGCAGCCCCTTCGACCGCCGGGTCATGTCGCGGGCCTCATCCGACAGCGTTGCCTGCACGTCGTTCGTGCCCACCAGGATCACCGCGAACGCCGGGTCGCAGGCCATCACCCGGTCGATGTCCTGCAGCATCTCCCAGCACACGCGCCCGTTCACGCCGCCGTTGACGAAGGCGAGGTCGAGGTGTTCCTCGCGCAGCATGCGAACGAAGTCGACGCTGGCGCGCCCCCGCACGATGCTGGCACCCATCACCGCCACCACGGGCCGCCGTGTGCGTTCGTCGACGGGCAGCCCGAGGAATGAGTCGATGTCCCCTGCTGCGGCGCCCTGGACGTCGCGCACCGTCTTGGCCAGCACCGCGGCACCCACGAGGCCCGCGGCCACGATGCCCATGCCTATCGTGCGACC
>CAZIQQ010000055.1:0-12381 GCA_964541555.1 uncultured Bifidobacterium sp.
CCTTCTGCATACCGCACGGCGGTGGTGGCCCCGGGGTGGGCCCGGTGGCCGTGCGGGCTCACCTGGCCCCGCACCTGCCCAATCACCCACTGCGGTCCGACGCCGGCCCCGCGGGTGGCGTGGGCCCCATCTCGGCTGCGCCCTGGGGGTCGGCGGGCATCCTGCAGATCCCGTGGGCGTACATCACGCTCATGGGCGGCGAGGGCCTCACCCGCGCAACCGAGGTGGCGATACTCGGCGCCAACTACATCGCCACCCGCCTTGCGCCCCACTACCCCGTGCTGCACACCGGCACCCACGGTCGCGTGGCGCACGAGTGCATCCTCGATCTCAGGCCCATCAAGGAGTCGTCGGGCGTCACCGTGGATGACGTGGCCAAGCGCCTGATGGACCACGGGTTCCACGCCCCCACCATGTCGTTCCCGGTGGCCGGCACGCTGATGGTGGAGCCCACCGAGAGCGAGTCGCTGGCCGAACTCGACCGCTTCTGCGACGCCATGATCAGCATCCGCGACGAGATCGCCCGCGTCGAGGCCGGCGAGTGGTCGCCCGACGACAGCCCGCTGCGCCACGCGCCGCACACCTCGGAGGACGTCGCCACCGACAACTGGGACCGCCCGTACCCGCGCGACCTGGCCGCCTACCCGCTGCCCGGCATGGAGGGCTCGAAGTACTGGCCGCCGGTGGGACGCATCGACTCGGTGCACGGAGACCGCAACCTCGTGTGTTCGTGCATGCCCGTCGAGGCGTACGCTGACGCCTGATCCACGCTGATCCCGATTCCCCTGGAGACCCCGATGCGCCGCCCTGCAATCGCACTCGTCGTACTGACCGCCGCCGGAGCCGCGCTGGCGGGCACGTCGGCCGCCACGGCGGCCGTGCCCCGCAACGTCACGGCCCTCACCATCTCGGGCAACCCGCCGTTCGACATCCGCCAGGGCGGCAAGCTCACGGGCTTCGACATCCAGATGGTGGAGCAGGCCGCGCGCATCGCCGGCGTGAGGACGGTGTCGTGGCGCGTGGTGCAGTTCTCGAACCTGCTGAACGCCATCGAGAACGGCACCGCGATGATGGGCGCGGCGTCCATCACCATCACCCCGCAGCGCTCGGCCATCGTCACCTTCGGAAACCCCTACCTGCAGGCGAACATGGGCATCGTCACGCGGTCCGGGCAGACCGGCATCACCACGCGCGCCGACCTGCGCGGGCAGACCATCGGCGTGCTGCAGGGTTCCACCGCGGTGCCGGTGGCCCGGGGAATCCAGGGGGCACGCGTGCTGCAGTACCCCACCATGCAGGCCGCCTACAAGGCACTGCTCGATGCCCGGAACAACGCGGTCATCAACGACTACGGGCAGTCGCGCGCGTACGTGAGGAACAACGCACCGAAGTTCCGCTACGCGGGCGTCATCCCCGTGAACCAGCAGTACGGCCTGGCCTTCAACGACGACCAGGACGAGCTCCGCGTTGCCATGAACAGGGCGCTCGCCACCATGAAGCGCAACGGCCAGTACCAGCGGCTCATCAACCGCTGGGGCCTGCAGTCGCTGCTGCCGTAGGCCATTCACGACTGCGGGCCATCACGGCCCCGTAGTCGTGCGGCCCCTCCGTGCGTACCCGCGGAAGCCGCGGCTACGGATGGGCATCTCGACGAATCGGTAGGACAGCGCGGCGAGCACCACGGTGATGGCCACCTGGCACAGCAGCAGCCAGCCGTCCGACAGGTTCACCCCGAACTCCGGGGCGAACAGCGTGATCACGGGCAGGTGCCAGAGGTAGATGCCGTACGAGCGCGCGCCGATCCACACGAGGGGCGAAAGCGCGAACAGCCGGCTCGTGGCCGTGGCGGGGTGCGCCGCGCCGATCACAAGAAGGCCCGCAACCACCGCGACCAAGGCGAACCCGCCCCTGTACAGCAGGTCATCGCCCTGGGCGAAGCCGATCATCAGGCCAAGCGATGCCAGCAGGCCCACCACCCCGGCCATCTCCAGCAGGCCGGCCCGCCAGCCGGTCGGACGCCACGCCGTGAACCGGGCGGGCGGCAGCGCCAGGGCGGCGACGATGCCGACGAGCAGCGCGATGGCCCGGGTGTCGGTGCCCAGGTAGATGCGGGCCGTCGACTCCCACGAGCCATCGAAGATGAGGAACGACAGGGCCACCGACGCCACTGCCCCGGCAGCGGCCCCCACGAGCAGCGTGCGGCGCCCCAGGCCGAACAGCACCATCACGGCACCCATCACCAGCGGCCACACCAGGTAGAACTGCTCCTCCACCGCGAGCGACCACAGGTGCTCGTAGGCGCCGCTGCGGGCGTCGGGGCTCCACGGCACCCAGGGCACGGCCACCACGTACCAGTTGGTCACGTACCCCAGACCCGCGAGCAGCATCGTCTTCGTGCGGGCCAATAGCGACCAGTCGACCAGGGCCATCCACGCGGCCGACCCCACCAGCATCACCACGAGGGCCGGGATGAGCCGTCGGATGCGGCGCATCCAGAAGCGCCCCAGCCGAATGCGTCCCGTGCCCTCGGCCTCGGCCATGAGCAGCGACGTGATGAGGTACCCCGACAGCACCAGGAAGAGGTCCACGCCCAGGTAACCGCCATCCAGCCGCACGGCGGGCAGGTGGAACATCACCACCGCGCCCACGGCGAGGGCGCGAACCCCGTCGAGGGCGGGCATGCGGGGAATGCCCGGCAGGCGGGGGATGGAACCCGGGGTCACACGCCCAATCTACGCCCCGGTGTAGCGTTCGCGGCCCACCGCCCGGAGGCCCCCATGCGTCGCTCACTCATCGCCATCACCGCAGCCGCGATCGTCGGGGCCTCCTGCTCCGCGGCGCTCGGCATGACCAGGGTGGCGGTGAACCCCGAGCTGGTCAACCCGGTCGTGATGAGCTCCGCGCTCGACTCCGGCATCGTCAGGGTGGTCACGAGCCCAACCAATCCCACGGGCGTGATACCGGGCAGCTTCTGGTCGGTCCCGAGCGGCAACCTGCCGGTGCTCACCACCCCGCCGGCGGAGCCGCCGGAGATCGTCATCACCGACGTCCAGCAGCGCATGTCGATCCTCTACGTCACCGACCCTGCGGCGAAGGCGATCCTCGGCTCGTCATCCCGCATGCGCGAACTGCCGTGGCTCTTCCGGCAGGAGCCATCGAACTCGGCAGGTGATGCCGCGCTGGCCGGTCGCGGCACCCAGAGGATGACCAAGGTGAATGGCGCCGCTCTGGCCGCAAAGGGCAGCGCCGATGCAATGAGGGCCATGCTGAAGAGCGCCGTCGACCGCACGTGCACCACGCCCGCCGGCGCCACCACCTGCGCGGCCCGCCTGGTGGGGGTTGATGAGATCGGATCGGTGTTCGGCACCGCCCCGGGCGCGTCAGATTCCGGCACGCCCGGCGCCCGCCTCAAGGCGGCCATGGAGTCGCTCTCGCGCATCGAGTTCCAGCCCGGGGTCTCGTACGCCAGCCGCATCCACTTCTACGTGGCCCCCGGGGTGAGCACGTCGATATCCGAGGGCCTCGGGCCGCAGCGCACCCTGGGGCGCAACGGCGAGGAGATGCGCCGCGACTACTCGCAGGTGATGTCGGCCATGGCGCGTTCCGGCGGCGCCTGGCTCGAGATGTACCACTACCCCGGTCGCGGGAAGCCGCGCACGCCCTTCACGGCCGCCGAGTGGCGTGACGTGCCCACGCGCTTCGCGGCCTTCCTCAGGGAGCGCTCGGCGACCGGCCGCAATCCGCTCAACTACCTGCACTTCGTGCTCACCGAAACGTCGGGCAGCGACCAGCCGCTGGGCGACCCCTGCCGCACCACTCCCGACGGCAGTTCGCCGAACGCCCGGGAGTCGTCGGCCTCGTTCATGAGCACGATCACCCTTCTTCCGTTCTGCCCCGAGAACACCCCGCGAACCTGCCAGGTGCTCGCGCCCACGGGCGGCGCAACGTCGCACGCCGTGGCCCCCATCCGGCGGAGCATGCGCCGGCCCGACATCATCATCGAGAGGACCATCCGGAATCTGGCCAGCAATGCGATCATCGACACGGTCGTGAACGGCCCGCTCACGCTGGTGACCAACGCCCCGACGCCGTCCGGCATGACCTGCCAGTGGCAGAGGGCCCAGGCGGGCGACGTGAACACGCGCATCCTCGCCAACGGCCCCGCTGCCTTCAAGGTGACGGGCACCGAGGCCGAGATCTTCGGCCAGCAGTTCCGTCAGTTCTTCATCGTCGGCTGACGGCCGGGTGGTCAAACGGCTGATCTGGAATCGCCGTTTGCCGCCCCCGACCACGTCCGATGGGCTTTGCCCATCGGACGAGGCTAGGTGGTCAGCCTCCGGATTCAGAACCGTCGGCTGACGACCTCCGATCACGAGCGATGGGCTTTGCCCATCGGACGAGGCTAGGTGGTCAGCCTCCGGTAGAGCTGCGGCAGCTTCTGCGGCAGCGTGCGGATGTCGTCGATCACCACGAAGTTGGCGTCCGAGTACATCTGCGGCAGGTAGTCAGCGCCCTCCTGGTCGACGGTGACGCAGAAGAGGTGGATCTTCTCCCGGCGGGCCTCGCGAAGGGCCATCTGGGTGTCGGCCTGGGCGTAGGCATTGTCCTGGTAGGTGTCCGAGTCGTACGGGCGGCCGTCGGTGAGCAGGATCATCAGCTTCACGTTGCTGTCCACGCTCATCAGGCGCTTGGTGGCGTGGCGGATGGCCGGACCCATCCGGGTCTTGCTGCGGCCGTAGATGCCGCCGATACGTGACCGCACGCGGTCGTCGTACCGCTCGCCCAGTTCCTTCACGGTGTAGAACTGCGCGTCGTCGCGGCCGTTGCCCGAGAAGCCGTAGATGGCGTACTCGTCGCGGATGGCCTCGAGGGCCTCGCACATCAGGATGAGGCCCTCCTTCTCGATGTCGATGATGCGCTTGCGGCCATCGATCTTGCGGTCGGTGGACGACGACATGTCCACCAGGAACGCCGTGGTGACGTCGCGGTCCTTCTTGTCGCGCTTGATGTACACGCGGTCGGTCGGCGTGATGCCCGCGCGGCGGTCGACCACGTGCTCCACCAGGCCGTCCAGGTCGAGGTCGTCGCCCTCCGACTGGTAGCGCATCTTGCGCATGCGCTCGGGGCGCATTAGCTGGAAGTTGCGGCGGATCTGAGTGACCACGCCGCCGAACTCGTGGAACGTGGCGGCCACGAACGCCGGCACCTCACGGGTGGCCCGGGTCTCGCGCAGGGTGCACCACGACGGGCGGTAGTCCTCGATGCGGTGGTCCCACTCGTCGTACATGAAGACCTGCTCGCCCAGGTCCTCCTCCACGGCGTCCTCGCCCTGCGCCACCTCGGGCCCGGCGCCCTCAGGCGTCATGCCGCCGGCGGAGTCGGGCGTCTCCTCGCCCTCGGCGTCGCTACCGCGACCGCTCTCCTCCATGTCGGCGTCGCTCTCGGCCTTCTGGGCGGCGGCCTCCTCGTCCATCTGGCCCTCGGACACCTGCTGGGCCTGCATGACCTTGTCGGCCGCCTCCATCGACTCGGCCTCGGCGTCCTCGCCCTTGTTGCCTTCCTTGTCCTTGTCGCCCTCTGCGCCCTCGGCCTCGATCTGGTTCTGGGCGGTGCTGTCGGGCTGGACGAGCTCCTCCATGACCGGCGGCACGAAGGGCGGCATCTCCATGGGCTCGTACTCATCGAGCGGGTTGAAGTCGGCCTCGCCGTGGTCCTGCTCGCCCTGGGCGTCGTCGGGCTTCTGGGCCTGCTGCTGCTTGGCCTCTTCGGAGAAGGGGTCGGTGATTCCCCGGCGCCCGGCCTGCAGGACGTCGTCGATCAGCGCGTAGATGCGGGCGGTGACGCGGGCGGTGTCACCCACCGTGGCGCCGTCGGCCTCGACCTCGGTGATGAGGGCGATGGACCCCTCGCTGGCCTCGCGCACGTGGGCCGACATCGACTCGAAGGGCGGCTGGCCGTCCATGGTGGACACCATGATGGCGTCGATCACCTGGCCCACCTCGGGCAGGTCGCCGGGCGAGGTGCCGGTCTCCTCGCGGCGCGCGAGGGTCTGCTGCTGGATGAGGTCCATGTCGCGGCGGATGCCCGGGTAGGCCCGGCGGATCAGGGCCTCGATGCGCTGGCCCTCCACGATGTTGAAGATGTCGCGCGCCAGCGCCGGCGACGGGAACAGCGCGTAGAACTTCGTCAGGTCGCTCTGACGGCGCCACTCGGCCTCGGCCGGGGCCTGCGGGAACGGGCTCTGCCTGGTGCTCATGCCGCTCCCAGTCCGTACTTGGCGTCGAGCTCCGCGACCGTGTCGGGGATCTCGTCGAGGGTGAAGCGGTACGTGCCGAACTCGATGCGCGCGGCGCCGTGCGCGGCGGCCACCTTGTAGGCCACGAAGTTGCGGTCGTCGTCGTCGAAGAACCGCATGTCAGCGGGAAGGATGATGTGGTCCGGGCCGAAGCGGTCGACGGAGTCCATCTCGTCGATGCCGCGCACCGCGACGTCGCGGCCCGACAGCGCGGTGGCGTAGAGCTTCAGCACGCGCGCCACCTGGCGCAGGGCCAGGCCCTCGCGAAGCTCCTCCAGCACCTCGAGCGAGTACTTGGAGCCCATGCGGAAGTACCCGCGGCCGACTTCCTTGTTCTTCTCGAGCACGTCGAGTCCACGGCGGGTCCACTCGGCCGCGCCATCGTGGGACACCCGGTCGCCATTCAGCAGGTCGAGCAGGGTGTTGGCTGCCTCGAGCGCGGCCTCGGGATCGGCGGCGGCGACCAGCCGGACCTCCCGCATGTAGCAATCGCGGTGCTTGGGTCGCAGGCGGGCCAGGATGGGCGGCAGGGCCGCGGCAAGCTCCTGCGCGTGCTTGCGGCGGCGCTCGTCTCGCCGGTCGCGGGCGGCCAGCAGCGACTTCAGCTCGGTGGCGCGCTGCTGCTTGGGCTCGATCTCGCGCAGCTGGCGCTCGAGCTCCTCGAGCTCGGCGGCGAAGGCCTTCGTCTCGTCGTCGTCCGGCGCACCGAGGGTGGCCTCGCTGACGATCTCCACGTAGGCGTCGGCGATCGTGGGGTCGGGCGCGTGGTAGAGGTCGGGCAGCTGCTTCGCCACCTCGACGCCCGACTTCCACCCGATGCGCGCGATGGCGCGCACCTGGTCGAGGTAGCGATCGATCGCCTCGTCGTCCTGCTCCTGGAACAGCCGGGGCAGCTGGCGCGCCACCTCGACGCCCAGCTGGTACTTCAGGTCGGAGATCTCCTGCACCAGCTGCAGGTAGTCGTCGCGCCGGTCCTCGGGCACGGACGCGAGCATGTCGCGCCCGACGTACATGCCCACATTGCCCGCGCCGCCTCCGCCCTGAGTGGACATCGCGCGGTCCCTAGAACTGCGTGTTGACGAGCTCGAGGATCGAGCGCTGCATCTCGAGGTCGTCGGTGATCGGCCGGCAGATCGTGGCCTCGCACGCGGCGACGGGCTCGACGCCCCCCTCGATGAGCTGGCCGGCGTACACGAGCAGGCGGGTCGACACGCCCTCCTCGAGGCCGTGGGTGCGCAGGTTGCGCACCTTCTCGGCCACCTTCACCAGGCGCTCGGCCACGTCGGCGTCGACCCCGGACTCCTGCTTGACGATCTCCTCCTCGAGATCGGCACTGGGGTAGTCGAACTCGAGTGCCACGAAGCGCTGCTTGGTGGAGTGCTTCAGGTCCTTAAGCACCGACTGGTAACCAGGGTTGTACGAGATGACCAGCATGAAGTCGAGGGGCGCCTGGACGACCTCGCCCTTCTTCTCGAGCGGCAGGATGCGCCGGTCGTCGGTGAGGGGGTGGATCACCACGGTGGTGTCCTTGCGGGCCTCCACGATCTCGTCGAGGTAGGCGATGCCGCCGGCCTTGACGGCGGTGGTGAGCGGGCCGTCCTGCCACACGGTCTCGTCACCGCGCAGCGTGTACTTGCCCACCAGGTCTGATGCCGTGAGGTCCTCGTGGCAGCCCACCGTCACCAGCGTGCGGCCGAGCTTCCAGCTCATGTGCTCGACGAAGCGCGTCTTGCCGCACCCGGTCGGTCCCTTGAGCATCACAGGCAGGTGCGCCTCGTAGGCGGCCTGGAACAGCTCCACCTCGTTGCCGACCGGGAGGTAGTACGGCTCCTCCTCGAGGCGGTAGTCCTCCATCTTCTGGGTTTCGACCGCCATGGTGGTCGGTGCTCCTTGTTCGAGAGAATCGTTACGAAGTGGCCGATGATCCTACAGCGCCGCAGGGGGTCGGCCCACCCCCCTCGGCTCGTGCGTCAGTCGGTGGCCGGGTCGTCGGGTGTCTCTGCCCATACCGGCGGCAGGTCGAGTTCCCACTCCCCGCCCTCGGGGTAGTTCTTCGCGTACCACGCCTTGAAGTTCGGAATGGTGAACCCCACCACGGCCCGGCTCTGCGGCTCGACGCGCACGAGCACCTCGCGCTCCTCGTCGTACACCGTCGCCGCGGGCACGGGGGCGCCGAAGGTGGCGGTGAAGGTGTCTGCCGCGGGGTCGTAGTGGTGCAGCGATTCCGAGGCGTTGCGGATCGCATTCTCCTCGGCGTAGTCCGGGCCGTCGGCCTGGGTGTCCTCAGCCATCTCGTGCGTCCTCCGTGAGCTTCTCGGCATGCCCGGTGAAACAGGGCAGGTCGGCTAATGTACCGCCTCCCGAATGGTTCGATGCCGCTGTGCGGCGGGAGGTCAGCAGCTGATGCGAGGAGTCGACGCGACCCTCGAGGTCCTGAAGCGCAATGGCGTGGATTCCATCTTCGGAATCCCCGGCGGCCCGCTCATCCCGCTCTTCGATGCACTGTTCGACGACCCGGACCTCCGCCTGTACCTCACGCGCCACGAGCAGGGCGCGGGTCACATGGCCGAGGGCTACGCCAAGGCATCCGGCCGCCTCGCGGTGTGCACCGGAACCTCGGGCCCCGGCGCCACCAACCTGGTCACGCCGATCGCCGACGCCTACATGGACTCCGTGCCCATGCTGGCGCTCACCGGCCAGGTGGGTTCCACGCGCGTGGGCACCGATGCGTTCCAGGAGGCCGACATCGTCGGCATAACGCTGCCGATCGTGAAGCACTCGTGGCTGGTGAAGGACGCCCACGAGCTCCCCACCGTGCTCGAGGAGGCCATCCACGTGGCCACCACCGGTCGCCCCGGCCCCGTCCTGGTCGACGTGTGCGTGGACCAGTGGGCCGTCGAGGTCGAGGACTACACGGGGCCGTTCCCGCCCGACATGCCCGGCTACGCCCCGCCGTCGTCACCCGGCCACCCGCGGCAGCTGGCCGCTGCCGCCCGCGCGATCGCGGAGTCGAAGCGCCCGGTCTTCTACGTCGGCGGCGGCATCATCGCCAGCGACGCCGCCGATGAACTGGTGCGCATGGCCGAGGTCGCGCAGATCCCGGTGGCCACCACCCTCATGGGCCTCGGTGGCTTCCCGGCGTCGAACCCGCTGTACATCGGCATGCCCGGCATGCACGGCATCGCGGCCGGCACCTTCGCCTTCCAGGAGAGCGACCTCGTGGTCGCGGTGGGCGTGCGCTTCGACGAGCGCGTGCTGTCCACCGTGATGAACGAGTGGGCACCGAACGCCAAGATCATCCACATCGACGTCGACCCCGCGGAGATCAGCAAGAACCGCGCCGCGCACATCGGCATCGCCGGTGAGGCGAAGGCCGTGCTCGACGCCCTGGCGGACACCTACGTGCAGCAGGAGGCCCGTCACGACGACGCCTCGCGCTCGCAGTGGATGAACCGCATCAACGGATGGCTCGCCGAGTTCCCGTACCAGGTCGACGACGACGAGCCGGGCGTCATCGCCCCGCAGAACGTGATCAAGTCGGTGTACGACATCGCCGGGGGCGACGGCGTCGTGGCCACCGAGGTTGGCCAGCACCAGATGTGGGCGGCGCAGTTCTACCGCTTCGAGAAGCCGCGCAAGTGGATCACCTCGGGCGGCCTCGGCACCATGGGCTTCGGGCTCCCTGCGGCCCTCGGCGCGCAGGTGGCATTCCCCGACCAGCTGGTGGTGGACATCGCCGGCGACGGATCGTTCGAGATGACCCTGCAGGAGCTCTCCACCGCCCAGACCTACGGGCTGCCCGTGAAGGTGGTCATCCTCAACAACGGCTTCCTCGGCATGGTGCGCCAGTGGCAGGAACTGTTCTGGGACAAGCGGTACTCCAACACGTCGTTCGGCGAGTTCCAGCCCGACTTCGCGGCCCTCGCCGGCGCCTACGGCATTCCCGGCACCCGGGTGGAGGACCCCGACGACCTCGAGGACGCCCTGCGCGAGACGCTGTCCACCGACGGCCCCGCGCTCATCGACATCCAGGTCAACCGCGACGCCAAGGTGTTCCCCATGGTGCCGCAGGGCAAGGGCCCCGACGCCATGCTGGTGAAGGACCCCTCGAAGTAGCCGGCGCCACGGCCCGCGTGCTCGTCATACTCGGCCACCCGAGGCGCGACAGCCTCTGCGGTGCGCTTGCCGGAGCATACGCAGACGGTGCGCGGGCCGCGGGCCACGAGGTCAGGTTCCTCGCGCTCGGCGACCTCGACTTCGACCCCATCCGCCGCGAGGGGTACGGCGAGGCCCCTCCGCTCGAGCCCGATCTGGTGCGCGCGCAGCACGACATCTCCTGGTGCGATCACATGGCGTGGGCGTACCCCAACTGGTGGGGAACCATGCCGGCCCTCATGAAGGGGTTCATCGACCGGGTGATCCTGCCCGGGTTCGCCTTCAGGTACCGCGAGGGCAAGTTGCTGTGGGACAAGCTGCTCACGGGGCGCAGCGCGCGACTGCTGGTGACCATGGACACCCCGCCCCCCTGGTACCGCTGGGTCATCGGCCGGCCGGGCCACAACCAGATGCAGAAGTCGGTGCTGGGCTTCTGCGGCGTGAAGCCCGTGCGGGTCTCGCAGTTCGGCGCGGTGAAGCGCTCATCCGCCGAAAAGCGGCAGAAGTGGCTGCATGAGGCCACGAAGCTGGGCGCCGCCGCACGCTGACGCCCAGGCCGTCATGGCCGGGCACGACCGTACAACGCCCACCAAACGGTAAACGGGCGGATAATCCTTCCGATGAGCACGGCGTCAAACCAGGACGCAGGGCTGGCCATCGGATCGCTGGCGCGCCGAACGGGCGTGCCGGTGGACACCCTGAGGGCGTGGGAACGCCGCTACGGGGTGCTGAGGCCCACGCGTACCGAGGGCGGTCAGCGTCGCTACGGCAACGAGGACGTCGAACGCGTGCTGTGGCTCGCGGCCCGCGTCGCCGAGGGGCAGCGCATCTCCGACGCGGTCGCGGCGCTCGGTGCCCTCGAGCACGAGGCCGACGACGACACCGCCCTTGCCGAGGGCCCCACGGCGGCGCTCGCCGCACGCCTTGCCGCTGCCGCACGCCAGGGTGATGGTCCGCGGGTCGACCTGGAACTCGACCGCGCGTTCGCCGCATTCCCCCTCGTCCCGTGCATGGAACTGGTGATCTTCCCGGCGCTCGCCGACCTGGGCCGCAGGTGGGCCGAGGGCGAGGCCGTGGTGGTGGCCGAGCACCTTCTGAGCGGTGCCACCGAGAGGCGCCTGGCTGCGCGGCTGTCTGCGGCCCGCCGCCCCCGGGGGCCCATCGCCATCGTGGCCTGCCCGTCGGGCGAGCGCCACGCCGTGGGCGCGCTGTGCCTGTCGGTGCTCATGGCACAGGACGGCTGGCGGGTGAGCTTCCTCGGCGCGGATACGCCCCTCAGCGAGGCCGACACCATCGCCCAGGCCAGGCGCGCCCGGGCCTGCGTCGCCGTGTGCACCCTGCCGGGTTCCGCAGGGCGCGCAGCCGCCGAGATCGCCGAGCTCACCAACGCCCGGCTGTGGGTTCTGGCGGGCCCCGATGCCCCCGACGCCAATGCCCACGCCATGCCGGTATGGGGGCCCTCGCTCGAGGAGGCCCGTGTCGCAGCCGGACTCAGGGCCGCCGAGGAGTAGCCCCGGCGCCCCGGGCGCCACGTTTCATCGTCGCCACCGAAGCGGGCGGCATGCAGGGCACGGAGTGCGCGGCGCGTAAGTTGCCACCGTGGCCCCGTACGCGATCGACGGGATGTTCGAGGGGCGCCGTGTGCACCTTCGGTGGGACGACGCCGCTGTAGGCCTCGTGGGCGACGAGGAGGCCGAAGTGGAGATCGAGGTGAGGTCCCTCGAGGCCATCTTCCTCATGCCCGATGGTCCGGTGATACTCGAGCCCGACCCGCGAAGGCCGGGCGACGCCTTCTACCTCGCCCGCGAGATCATGCACATCGATGGGATCTCCGGTGATGTGCCGCCGCCGGAGTCCATCGCTGCCTGATCATCAGTCGTCGTCGACGACGAACTTGTACGAGTAGTAGATGTCGCCCTCGTGCCCGAGCT
>CAZIQQ010000056.1:0-12239 GCA_964541555.1 uncultured Bifidobacterium sp.
GTCGGCGGCGGCGTCGGTGGGCTCGAGCGCGGCAAGATCGCGCGCCACGGCGACGCGCCTGTGCACCGGCAGGGCCGCCAGCGCGGCCCGGGCCAGGGCAGTGCCGAGCACCACGGCCACCTCGCCATCGCGCAGCGGTGGTCCCGGCGGGCCGGTGCGGGCGGCCCCGAGGCCGACCTCGTCGTCGTCGCGCACATCGACGTCCAGGCGCAGGCGCAGGGTGCGATCGGTCATGGGCGCACCCTAGAACTCCTGCTCGGTCGGGCGCATGTAGATCTCGTTGATCCCCACGTGTGGCGGCTGCGAGAGCGCGTACATGACGGTGCGCGCGACATCATCCACCTCGAGCGGCTCACCACCCGGCGGGTCGTCGTAGAAGGCGGTGTCGACGATGCCGGGGGCGACGAGCGTGACCCGCACGCCAGTGCCGTGGAGGTCCTTCCTCGCCGCCTCGGCCATCGCCGTGACGGCCCACTTGGTGCACGAGTACAGCGATCCCGACCCCACCTGCCGGCCGGAGATGGAGCCCATCAGCACGACGTGCCCACGCGACTCGGTGAGTGCCGGGATGCATGCCCTCAGGGTGATGGCGGCGCCGTACACGTTGGTGAGCACCATCGAGCGCCAGAACCCGGGCGACTCGGCCAGGAAGCCACGCTTCGCGCCGAATCCGGCGTTCGCCACCACGGCGTCGATGCGCCCGAAGGCCGCGAGGGCGCCATGCGCCATGGCCTGCACCTGATCCCACTCGGTCACGTCGCAGGTGACCGGAATGGCCACGCCGGGCCCCCCGAGCTCCTCGGCGAGGGCGTCGAGCAGCGCGCGCCGCCGGGCGGCCAGCACCACACGCCAGCCGTCATCCACCGCCGCGCGGGCCACGGCGGCCCCGATGCCGTCGGATGCGCCGGTTATCACCATCACGGGCGAGGCCACCGTCACCCCCCGATCCTGAGGGCGTACTGGCCGCTGCCGGAGACCGCCTTCACCGACACGTACCAGCGACCCGTGCGCGGTATCGCATAGGCCAGCCGGGGTGAGCGCGACGAACCTGCCGTCTTCGCGGCCGGCGCCCCCGACGTGATGGTGCGCGTGCCCGGCGCCCAGATGGCCAGGCGGGTCTTCACGCCGTTCGCCCTTCCCGTGAGGCGCAGCACCTGCCCCTTGCGCATGGATACCGGGTAGACGTCGGTGGGGTCGTCGTCGACCGCCGCGAAGGCCGAGACCGACGTGGTGGGCGTGATGGCCTGGTAGCGCGCGACCTGCGGGATGTCGGAGTTCGACTCGAACGCGTCGTCCTTGGGAAGCGGCAGGGTCACGGCCGCCCGGGGGTTGATGAGGCCCGCGCCGGTACCCGGATCGCGCCCCGCCGGGCCCATGTCCACGGCCGTGTTCTTCAACTGCCGCAGCACCTGGAAGGGCGTGGCGCCGGGGTTGGCGGCGAACACCAGGGCGGCCACCCCGCTCACGAAGGGCGCCGCCATCGAGGTGCCCTCCTTCACCGCGTAGCCCGGCGACACCTCGCCCTGGCGCACGCGCGGAGGCACCGACGAGATGATGTCCACCCCGGGGGCCACGATGTCCACCGAGGCGTTGCGGGTGCTGAACGAGGCGAGCCCGTAGGGCGTCGGGCAGTCCACCGAATCGGTCGCCCCCGAGCACTGCGCCGCGACGCCCAGCACGTTCCAGTAGCCGGCCGGGTAGTTGATGGCCCCGTAGTCCTGGCCGTCGTTGCCCACCGACGCCACGATGAGGGCCCCGCTGGAGAACGCCCAGTCGACCACGCGCTGGAACGTGGCGCTGTCACCGACGCCGCCGGCGGAGATGTTGATGACCTTCGCGCCGTTTCGCACCGCCCAGCGAATGCCCTTCATCATGGTCTCGTCGGTCGAGTACCCGTCGCGGTCGGAGATCTGCACCGGGATGACCTCGGCCGTGCCGATGGCCCCGGGGGCCACCCCCACGACCCCGAGGCCGTTGACCGGCGCGGCGGCGGATCCCGCGACGTGCGTGCCGTGGCCCGTCTTGCCCCAGTCCTCGGCCGACTGGCGCCCGGTCCATGCGCTGTACGGGCGCACCAGCGGTGAACCCGGGCCGCTCCACTCGGGGTGGGTGGAATCGATGCCGCTGTCGAGGATCGCGATGCGCGGGCGCGGCGGCGTGCCCGTGAGGTCGACCCCCCAGGTGGTCGCCGGCGGGAACAGCGCCCACTGGCGCCCGTTGGCGTAGTACTGGTCGGTAGGTGCAGAACCCACGGGCGTGAGCGCCAGGGGCGTGGCGGGGCCCGCGTGCGAGCTCAGGCGCTCGTCGGAGCGCCTGAGCAGCGACCATTCGGCGGCCTGCACGCCGGGCCGGCGCAGGGCCGTCAGGCGCACGGCCGGGTCGCCCGGCCCGGCCACCGACCAGACCCCCGCCTCGGGCGCCACCGGCGCCACGTCGCCGAGCCCCTGCAGTGCGGCCCGGGCCGCGGCGTCGCCGGGCGCGGCGGCAAGCGACACGAGCAGGGTCGCGTGGTCTCCCGATACGGCGAGGCGCGGTGGGGCGGCGGTGCCGGCCGCCGCAGACGCGCCCACGATGCCGAGGATGCCGACGGCCAGCAGCGCACGGGCCACGCGAGCGCTGCCGGGCCTAGCGCTCGCCATATCGGTTGGTGATGGGCATGCGGCGGTCACGCCCGAATGCCCGCGGGGTGGTCTTGATGCCCGGAGGGCCCTGCCGGCGCTTGTATTCGGCCCGGTCGACCATCCCGATGACCCGGCGCACGACGTCGTCGGGGAACCCCCGCTCGGCAAGCGCAGCGGGCGGAAGATCCTGCTCAACGTATGCCTCGAGAATCGGATCGAGCACCTCGTACTCGGGGAGGGAGTCGGAGTCGCGCTGCCCCGGCCTGAGCTCCGCCGTCGGCGGACGCTCAATGGTGGCCTGCGGGATGAGCTCGCGGCCCTCCTCCCGGTTCCGCCACGACGCCAGCCGGTAGACCCAGGTCTTCGACACATCGCGCAGCGGCGCGAAGCCCCCGGCCATGTCGCCGTAGATCGTCGAGTAGCCCACCGACATCTCGCTCTTGTTGCCGGTGGCCAGCACCATGTCGCCGTGCTTGTTGCTGACCGCCATCAGCAACGTGCCGCGCACGCGCGCCTGCAGGTTCTCCTCGGCCACATCGCGCGGCCTGCCCTCGAACACGTCGGCGAGCTGGGCCTCGAAGGCGTCCACCACCGGCGCGATCGGGATGACGTCCATGCGGATGCCCAGCGACGATGCGAGGGCCGCGGCGTCATCAGTGCTCTGGCCGCTGGTGAACACCGACGGCATGGCCACCCCGCGCACGCGGTCGGCACCGAGCGCGTCGACGGCGATGGCCGCGGTGAGCGCCGAGTCGATGCCACCGGACAGGCCGATGATCACCCCCGGGAAGCCGTTCTTCCCCACGTAGTCGCGCACCCCCAGGACCAGCGCACCCCATAGCTCCGCCTCGGGCGATGGCACGTCGGCGATATCCGCGGGGGCCGTCCCCACAGTGGGAGCTGCCCGCGGGGTGACGATGGGCGTGGGAGCGGCGCCGTCGGCCGGCTCGAGTCGGCGCAGCAGCGGTTCGCGCAGACGGCGGCCGGCCGCCAGGTCCAGCTGCACGTCGGCGAGAAGGAGGTGCGAGTCGAACACCGGGGCGCGCGCCACGACGTCCCCGGCGTGGTCGATGACGACCGACCGACCGTCGAACACCAGCTCATCCTGCCCGCCGACCTGGTTGCAGTAGGCCAGCGCCGCCCCGCTGTCCGACGCCCGGGTCTGCAGCATGCGCTCGCGCCCGTCGCCCTTTGCGAGGTGGAACGGCGACGACGACAGGCAGGCGATCACGTCGAGGCGCGCGCGTGCCAGTTCGGCGGCGACTGGCGCGGGGTACCAGATGTCCTCGCAGATCACGATGCCCACGCGGGCACCCTGCACGTCGATCACCAGCGGATGCGTGCCCGCACGGAAGTAGCGCGCCTCGTCGAACACGCCGTAGTTCGGCAGGAACCGCTTGCGGTAGATCGCCTGCACGCGGCCATCGGCGATGACAGCGGCAGCGTTGTGGACATCCTCGTCGTGCTCGACGAACCCGACGAGCGCCACGCAGTCGGTTACCTCGCCCGCCAGCGCGTCGAGTGCCTCGCGCGAGGCGTCCGCGAACGACGGGCGCAGCAGGAGGTCCTCAGGCGGATAGCCGGTGAGGGCGAGCTCGGGCGTGAGCACCAGCGAGGCGCCCGCCGCGCCGGCGTCGCGAATCGCCTCGCGCACCAGCGCGAGGTTGCCCTCGAGGTCGCCCACGACCGTGTTGACCTGCGCGCACGCAATGCGCATCGACAGCCCTCCGGCCGCGTTAGGATGCAGCGGGATCGCAGGATATACGTGATGGGGGTAGTGAGATGGGCACCAGCGGACCAACCCGTGGGCCTGGCAAGACCGCCGCGAAGGGCAAGAACCTCTCGCCCGCGCAGGGTGCCCAGCAGGCCGAGCAGCGCATCGGCAAGCCCTGCTACCACGTGGGCCAGAAGGTGCCCGGCATCTTCGCGTGCGTCGCGTGCCAGTTCCGCATCAACAACCGCGGCGTGCTGCCGTCGTGCCCCGACTGCGGCGAGATCATCTGGGCCTACATGGGGGACGGCCCGCGGCCCATCCCCGAGGGCGAGACCGCCGCGCCGCAGGCCGCGGAGGCCCCGGCGGGCCCGGCGGTCGAGGACAACGTGTCGCTCGAGCCCACCACCCAGGAGCCCGTGAAGGTCGAGGAGGGCGTCAAGCTCGAGCCCTAGGCCCGGGCAAGGGCTAACAAAGCCCTTACGCCAACCCCTAGCCGTGCCCACGCGGGAGCGGCACCATCCCACCCGTGAGACGCTCCCTCGCAACCCTGACCATCGCCACGGCCCTCGCCGCGGTCACTCCCGTGGTCGCGCTTGGGGCACCGGGGTCGGGCAACACGCGGCCGGCGGGCAACGGCGGGATCGGCGGCCAGATCTACGTGGACGGCGCCGGCGATGTCCGGGTGACGGGCAACTTCCTCGCCTTCGGCGACGTCGGCGGCATGGACGTGAGCGTCACCGACCGCGCCGGCGACGCACGGGCGATCCTCGACGGCCAGCGCATGCTGCAGCCGCGACCGCGCAGCATGCGGCGCCCGGCGCGTCCGCGCACGGTGTCGTTCCGCCCCTCGGCCCGCCAGATGGTGACCATCGAGGGCCGCGATGTGATCGCGACCTTCCGTGGAAACGGCAACGTGACCCTGTCGATCACGGGCACCGGAAAGGTGCGCCTCGACGGGGTCGGCACGTTCCGCGTCAACAACCGCGCCGCCGAGAGCTGGCCACTGCGGCCCATCCAGTTGCCCCTGCGCCCGACGCCCCAGGGGGGCCGCGGGTAACCTCCGTGACGGTCCATGGCCGCCTCCGATGAACAGCCATTCATCCTCATCGCCGAGGATGAGCCGAATATCGCCTCCTTCGCGAAGATGTACCTCGAGGCGGCCGGCTTTCGCGTGGACATCGCCGAGCGTGGTGACGACGCCCTCGAGCGCATCGAGGCCGAGCGCCCGGACCTGCTGCTGCTCGACCTGAACCTCCCCGGGGTCGATGGCTTCGAGGTCACGCGCCGCATCCGCCAGGGCGGTGGCTCGATGCCCATCCTCATGCTCACCGCAAGGGACGACGCCGTCGACAAGGTGGTCGGCCTGGAGCTGGGCGCGGACGACTACGTGACCAAGCCGTTCGACCCGCGCGAGCTGGTGGCACGGGTACGCGCGGTGCTGCGGCGATCCGATGGATCCACCGACGAGGCGGACCCCGACCTGCCGCCCGTGCTGGAGGTCGACGACCTGCGCATCGAGGTCGGCCCGCGCGAGGTGTTCGTGGGCGAGCAGGAGGTCGCGCTGACCCCCAAGGAGTTCGACCTGCTCACCGCGCTGGTGCAGGCGCGGGGCCTGGTGCTGAGCCGCGAGCAGTTGCTCGAGAAGGTGTGGGGCTACACCTTCCTCGGCGACAGCCGCACCATCGACGTGCACGTGCGCCAGTTGCGCCGCAAGCTCGGTGACGCCTGCCCCATCGAGACCGTGTGGGGCACCGGCTACAAGGTTCCGGCGCGGCGGTGAACACGCCGCCGGCCCGCCGGCGGCCGTGGGCAAGCCTGTCAGGGCGCGTTGCCCTTGGCGCGGTGGCCGGGCTCGTCGTGGCGGCCGTGCTGTTCGCGGCCATCGCCGTGTCGCTCATCCGCGGCGAGGCCACCAACCAGGCGGTGGCGGAACTCGACCGCCAGGCGCGGGCCGTCGCGGGCATCGTGTCGGAGCGCGCGGGCACGGCGCTCGCCACGGGCCAGGAATTCAGCACCAGGGAGCCCATCGGCAACCTCGAGGAGCTCGCGGGGCCCAGCACGCGTCTCTACTACGTGGGCCTGGCCCTCTCCCCCGGCGCGTCCGACCCCACAGGCGGCCTGCCGGAGACCGTGGCACGCGACCTCGACCCCGACCAGCTCGTGCGCACGGGATCGCAGTCGTTCGGATTCACCCCCACGGGCGCGACCACGCCCACCTTCGCGGCTGCGGCGCCCGTGACGGTGAACGGCCGCTACCTGGGGGCCATCGTGCTCACCCGGCCCCAGGCCGAGGTGTCGGCGTCGTGGGGCGACGTGCTCGGCCCGATCATCCTCGCCATCGTCCTGGGCCTGGTCGTCGCCGTGGCCCTCGTGCTGTGGATCACCCGTCGCGCCACGCGCCCGCTGCGCGACCTCGAGCGGGCGGCCCGGCGGGTTGCCGAGGGCGACCTCCGCGCGGAGGTGCGCGAGGGCGGCGCTGACGAACTCGACGCCGTGGCGCGCTCGTTCAACGCCATGGTGCGGCAACTGGCCCGCAGGGATCGCATCGCGCGGGAGTTCCTGATGCGCGTCACCCACGACCTGCGCACCCCGCTCACCGCGATCCGCGGTCACGCCCTGGCGCTGTCCGATGGCGTGGTGCCCGAGAACGCCGTACCCCGGTCGCTCGGGGCCATCGCGTCAGAGGCCAACCGGCTCGAGGTGCTGGTGACCGACCTGCTCGACCTGGCCCGGATGGATGCCGACCGCTTCCGCATGCACATCACCCGGGTGGGTGCCGCCGACCCGATGCGCGCTGCCGTGGACGCCCTGTCGTCAGCCGCCGACGCGAAGGGCGTCGCCATCGCAGACGACATCGCCGACCTGCCGGTGATCACCACCGACCCCGACCGCGTGCAGCAGGCCATCGGCAACCTCATCGACAACGCGATCCGATGGACCCCCGGGGGCGGGACCATCACGGTGTCCGCGCGCCCCGACGCGGGCGGCGGCGTGGTGGCCACGGTGTCCGACACCGGGCCGGGCATCGAACCCGACATGCGCGAGATGGTCTTCGAGCCCTTCAGGTCGGCCGAGACGCCCGACGGCAAGATCGGGTCCGGCCTGGGACTCGCAATCGCCCGCCAGCTCATCCGTGCGCTCGGCGGCGACCTCACGGCCGGTGATGCCCCCGGTGGCGGGGCGCGCTTCACCATCCTGCTGCCCTCCGAGGCGCCCGAACGAAACGACGAGGAGCCCCCGCCCATTGCGGACGGGGGCTCCCCTGGTACCTCGCAGGTGCCGGTGGCCTAGCCCCCGGGCGCGTCCTCCGGGTGAGGCGCGAGGACGATGTCCCCGCGCTCGCCGGTGCGCACGCGCACTGCGTCCTCGACCGGGATGATGAAGATCTTCCCGTCCCCGGGCTCGCCCGTGTGGGCCAGCTCGAGGATGACGTCGACCGCACGGTCGACATCGCTGTCGTCGACGACCATCTCCAGCTTCAGCTTCGGTCGCATGAAGATGGTGGTCTTGGCACCTCGGTAGCTCTCGGTGTAGCCACCCTGGCGACCGGATCCCTTGACCTCGCTGATCGACATCGAGGGAAGCCCCATGTCGGCCAGCCTGTTGCGGATCTCGTCGAACGCTTCGTGGCGGATGAACGCCTCGATCTTCTTCACGTTCGCCTCCTCCTATCCGGATGTGGTGGGTCGTGACAGCGAGGCCATTCCTGCGCTGTGCCGGGTGGCCTCCGGGAACGCCCCGGGGACCTCGATGAACTGCTCAGGGTACCCGTACATCCCGTGCTCCGAGATGTCGAGGCCCGCGAGCTCCTCATCCTCGCTCACGCGCAGGCCCACGGTGTACTTGATCGCGAGGAACACGATCAGGGTCGCCGCACCGGTGAAGCCGATGGTGGCGGCGATGCCGTAGAACTGCACCCAGAGCTGCTCGGCGCTGCCGCCGAGGAGCAGGCCCTGGCTCACGCCGAGCTCGCCCAGGCGGCCCTCCGTGGCGAAGAGCCCGATGGCCAGGGTGCCCCAGATGCCGGCGATGCCGTGCACCGGGATGGCCCCGATCGGGTCGTCGATGCGGATCCTGTCGAGCAGCACGACGATGGGCGGGGCGATGAGGCCGGCGACGAGGCCGATGACCACCGCTGCCCACGGGTCGACGAAGGCGCACGGGGCCGTGATGGCCACGAGGCCGGCGATCGCGCCGTTGCCCATCTGCGAGACGTCGAGCGTGCGGAACACCAGCAGCGCACCGATGGTGGCGCCGATGACGCCGGCCGCCGCCGCGAGGTTGGTGTTCACGGCGATGTCCGCGAAGTTGAGTCCGACGGCCCCGAGGGTGGAGCCGGCGTTGAAGCCCATCCAGCCGACCCACAGGATGATCACGCCCAGCATGAAGAGCGGGATCGAGTGGCCGGGGATCGGCTGCGGCTTGCCATCCCGGAACTTCCCGATGCGTGGACCGAGTACCAACGTTCCTATGAGGGCCGCCGTCGCACCCTGCAGGTGCACGATCGACGAGCCGGCGAAGTCCAGGAAGCCGTCCTGGTACAGCCAGCCACCGCCCCACGTCCAGTGGGCGACGATCGGATAGATGAACCCGGTGAACACCACCGCGAAGATGATGTACCCGATGAACTTGGTGCGGTCGAGCATGGTGCCGAAGACGATCGCCAGCGACACCGCGCAGAACACGACCTGGAAGAAGAAGAACGCCTCGACCGGGATGTTGTAGGCCCCGATCGCGTTCATGAATGAGTTCAGGCCGAGCGAATTGGTGTCGGCCGCTGCATCGGTTGCGTTCAGGAACCAGCCCATCTGGCCCCAGAACCCATCACCGTCACCGAATGCCAGTGCGAATCCCGTCGCCCAGAACATCAGGATGGCGATTGAAAGGTTGATGACGATCTTGCCTGCCACGGCGCCGGCGTTCTTCATGCGCGACAGCCCGATCTCGAGCATCGCGAAGCCTGCCTGCATGAACAGCACGAGGATCGCGCCCAGCACCACCCACATCGAGTTCACCGCGATGTCGGTGGGCGTCGGGCCCTCCTCGGCTGCCGCGGCCAGGCCGGGTACGCCGAGCAGCAGGAGCCCTGCCGCCACGGACGTCATCCGGAGTGACCTCAGGCGCATGTGCGCAACTCCTTTGTTGAGTACACGGACCGGAGGCCACGACGTGGACCTCCCATTTCGCTGACGAGGCTATGGGGGCCTCGCGCGCCGCTCCTTGTGCAGTGGGATGAACTGCCCGTGCGGGCGTTCGCCCTCAGGCCAGAAGGGTGGCGAGGGCGCCCGAGAGGTCGGGCACCACCGCGTCGGCGGCGCCGAGCATCCCTGCGCCATGCGCGCCGGTGGTCACCGCCACCACGCGCACGCCGGCGGCGCGCGCCGCGGCGATGTCACGCGGGGTGTCGCCCACCACCACCACGTCGTGGTCGGCGTGCACCTGCTGCGCACGCACCCGCGCGATGCGCACCAGGTCTGCCCGCACCTCCGAATCGCACCCGAAGCCTCCGCCCTCGCCGAACCGGTGCCCGAGCCCGGCCGCGGCCACCTTGGCCCGGCCGATGGCCTGCAGGTTGCCGGTCACCAGCGCGATCTCCGCGCCCTCGGCCAGCAGGCGACCGGTCACATCGTCCGCATCGGGTGCGGCCACCGGCGACGGGTGGTCGGCGGCGACGGACTCATGCAGTGACTCGGCCAGCGCGATCCATTCGGTGACGTGCCGGTCTATCCCGGCGTCGTCCACGCCGTGCCCGCGCAGCACCATGCGCGCGATCTCGCGATCGGTGCGGCCGGCCGGTTCGACCGCCCAGATGTCATCCGGCACCGCCGGCACCCCCCACACCTCGCGCATGGCGTCCACCATGGCGCGGGTGTGGCCCTCGGGACGACCGTGCAGGAGGGTCCCGTCGATGTCGAACAGCACGAGCACGGCCCTATCTTGCCGTGAGCGCGTCCTCCACTCCCGAGACCGGCTCCTCGGGCTCGGCACCGATCACCTCGATGAAGCGCTCCGGGTACCCGAACATGCCGTGCTCGGAGATGTCGAGTCCCGCCAGCTCGTCGGCCTCCGGGGCCCGCAGCCCGATGGTGACCTTGATGAGCATGAAGGCCAGCCACCCGGTGCCGAAGGCAAACGCCGCGATGGCCACGAGGCCCACGAACTGCCAGCCCAGCTGGGTGAACCCACCGCCGTAGAGCAGGCCCGGGCGGCCGCCGAGCCGCGACGCGGCCTCCGACGTGGTGAAGATGCCCGCAGCCAGCACGCCCACGATGCCGCCCATGCCGTGGCCCGCGAAGACGCCGATGGGGTCGTCGATGCGCCGGCGGTCGATGAAGATGACCATCGGGACCATGACGGCGCCCGCGATGAGACCGATCACCGCGCCGGCCCACGGCTGCACGAACGCGCACGGGCCCGCGATGGCGCCGAGCCCGGCGATGGCCCCGTTGCCCATCATGCCGATGTCGAAGGACCCCAGCAGCACGCGGCCCATCACGACCGAGGCCAGCACGCCGAATGCGCCGGCGAGGCACGTGACCACCACCACCTGGCCGATCGGCTTGCCCGCCGCCCCCAGGAATGACCCCGCGTTGAAGCCCATCCAGCCGACCCAGAGGATCAGCACGCCGAGGATCGCCAGGGGCATCGAGTGGCCCGGGATCGGCTGCGGCTTGCCATCGCGGTACTTGCCGATGCGCGCGCCCACCACGATGGCCCCCGCCAGGCCGGCGAAGGCACCGGTCACGTGCACCACGCCCGAGCCCGCGAAGTCCTGGAACCCGTTGCCGTACAGCCAGCCGCCGCCCCACACCCAGTGGGCGACGATGGGGTAGATGAGGCCCACGAAGAGGATCGCGAAGGGCACGTAGGTGACGAAGCGGGCGCGGTCGAGCATGGTGCCCCACACGATCGCCAGGGCCACCGCCGCGAACATGGCCTGGAAGAAGAACTTGGTGGCCTCGTCGATTCCCGAGTACGCCAGCGATTCCACGCCGTTCGGGTTGCCGATCTCGAGGAACCAGGCGGTCGCGCCCGCGAACCCGTTGCCGTCACCGAAGGCGATCGCATATCCGACGGCCCAGAACACCACCAGCGCGAGGGCGAAGTTCACGATGATCTTCGCGGCCACCGCGCCCGAATGCTTCATGCGCGAGAGCCCCATCTCGAGGGCGGCGAACCCCGCCTGCATCAGCAGCACGAGGCAACCGGCCACGATGACCCACACGGTGTCGACTGGCACGAAATCCAAGGGGTCCTCCGGGGATGACGGGGCTTCGGGGGCCCCTCTCCGGGGCCACGACACGCTCGCACCGCCGCCCCCCGGCTCTCATGGCCGCATGTACAACCCCCGGGGGCACATCATGTACACGGGGACAACCCCGTGTTCAGCGGGAAGGGCGGCTCCGGGCCCGGGCCACCGCGATGCCCTCCTCGACCGACGACACGCCGAGGGCGCCGAGCAGTGCGCTGACGTCCGCGGGAACGGGCGCCTCGCCCGACACGATGGCCGCGGCCGCCAGCAGGCGTACGCCGTCCCGGCCCGCGTCGACGCCCGCCAGCCCGTCGCGGGTGACGCGGCGGTAGGTCGTGAGGACACGCCGATGCGTGTCGCGTCCATCCTTCGTGAGGCGCAGCACCACACCGCGGCCATCCTCCGGATGCGGCGAACGCTCGATGAGAGCGCGCTGCTGCAGGCCCGCCAGCTGGTACGTGAGCCGGTTCGAGGGAATCCCCAGCGCGCGCGCCAGGGCGTTCGTGCGGATTCCGTTCCGGCCGGACCGCTGTATGCGATCGAGCGCGAGAAGGTCGGACAGCCGCAGGGCATGCCCGGCCTCGAGCACAGATGACACCGCCCTCTCGGCGGCCTCCCAGGCCTCGCCCAGGCGGGGGATCGCCAGCATCTC
>CAZIQQ010000057.1:0-12132 GCA_964541555.1 uncultured Bifidobacterium sp.
GCGCGCAGCGTGGACGGCGCGGAGATCGACACGGGATCGGCGCCAACCAGGCGAAGCGAACCCCGGGCGAACCCGGGGTCGAGGCCCGGCTGGCGGGCGGTGGCGGCCACCCCCACCAGGCCGCGGCGCGCGCCGGAGTTGAGAGGCACGTTCACCCAGCGCACGCCCGCCCGGGCGAACCGCACCACCATGCGGCCGATCACGCGCGAGCGCTTCACCCGGTCGTCGTCGCGGAACTCCCTGCGCAGCACCACCACCACACGCGCGGCCTGGAACGCCCGCACGCGCACGCGCACGGGTCCGCCCACAGGGGCGGTGCGTCGCACCACCAGGCCCACGCGGGCGATCTTCCTCACAGACGGCAACCCACTGCGCTGCCCGGTGTCGGATCCGGCCGTGGGTGCGCCTGCCGCCGGAATCGCCCCGGCCATGTCGTTCACCACCGGGGCCAGCCCACCGTCCGGCGCAGGCCGCACGTCGATTCCCCCCGGGCCCGGAGCCGGCGGAGGGGGCACCGCGCCCAGCAGGTCGGGTCGCTCGTAGGCGCCGATGTCCGGCGCCGGGTTGCGAAGGCCGCCCGCGCCGCGGGGGCGAAGGCCCGCCTCGCCATAGCGCGGCACCGACAGCGACTGCGGCGCGCTTTCCGCCGCCATGGCTGAGAACGGGTCGGTGGCGCGGTCGAGAAGGGGTGACCCGGCCGCGGGCATCATTCCCCCCGGCCAATCGCGACCCGCGATACCCCCCTCAACTCCCGGGTCACCCACGGTGTTGCCGGTGAGGCTCGCGCCGGCAAAGCCTGCTGTCAGCCGGTCGAAGGGCCCGGGGTCGGGCGCCATGCGGTTGTTCGTCACGACGGCCGTGGTACGACCGGCCCCGTTGCCGAGGCCGCCGGTGAGGGCAGCCGGGCAGCCGGGGGCGCGGGTGCGTACCAGTGATCCGGCCACAAGGACCCGGGCCTCGCTCGCCGCTGCGGCCGGGCGGTACAGGCCGAGGGCCGGAGCACACGAGCGCTGCCAGATACTCGACAGCGCGATGAACGGGTAGTTGAGGGCCGGTGACGCCACTCCGGGCTCGTCACGCACCTCGATGGCCGACGTGTTCCAGGCCTCGGGCGTGGAGATCGCCGAGTTGTAGATGCCCGGCATGCCGCCCCACGACACCAGTCCCCCCACCAGCACGGCACCGTTCACCACCGGAGCCGGGGCGTCCGGGCCGGCGACGAGCGGACCGATCGCCAGCCGCCCACCCGACACCGTGGAGAAGGCGATGCCCCCTGCGCCCTTGATCGCCATGGCCGTGGAGTGGCCCGGTGCGGCGACGACCGAGTTGTAGACCGAGACGCTGTCGGCACGCAGGCTCACGGTTGGCGCGTCGGCGCGCGCACGGGTGACGATGACCTCGTAGAGCCACGCGCCCGGGCCGCGCGCGGTCATCCACGTGCCGGGCGCGGTACCGGTCATGCCGAACCGCACCGCCTGCACGCCGCCGCCGAATATCAGCGCCCCCTGCCCGGTCATGTTCACCAGGGCCTGCACGCCACCGGGGCCGGACATCGCGACCATCCCGCGGAACTGCACCAGGCCCGACACGTCGTGCCGCCCGGGCTCCAGGAACACCCCCACGTCGGGGCCCACCGGGGCTGCGTTCTCCAGGGCCGCCGCGCGGGCAATGGTGCGGCAGGCCACCGCCGCCCGCGGGTCGTTGCCCTGCACCAGTGCGCAGCGGGCGTCGTCGCCGGCAAGCGCATCCACCCGCACCGACAGGTCGCCGGGGCCCACGCCGCCGCCCAGCGCGAGGGACGGCAGCCCGAGCGCGGCAGCGGCCAGCAGCATTGTCGACAGGGAGCGGGTCATGACGGGAGGACTCCCCGATCACGTTACTCCCGCGACCACACCCCCGGGGCACGCCCCGGTGCCACCGCTCAGAGCCCTGAGATCACCGCGACGGGGTCGCCCCCGTCACCCGGCTGCACGAACAGCCACCAGCGGTAGAAGTCGTCGCGCTCGTCCGACGTGATGGCCACGCCCTTGCCGGCGGAGTCGGCGGGCGTGAGCCGGAACACCGCGTCGGTTACCGCGGCCGGGTCGAGGGCATCGGCGCCGAAGCCCAGCAGGGCGGCGCGCACGGCGTCGGGGGCGCTGCCCTCTCCCCCTTCGTAGCGGGCGCCGCAGTCGGGGCATGCGCCGGGGGCGATGTCGGCCACGCCCTCGGCCACGACGGCCCCGCACAGCGGGCAGTCGAGACGGGCGCTCACCTGGTGAGCAGGGGGATGAGCAGCGACGCCAGCGCGATCACGCCCGCCGTCACGGCCATCCACGGCACGCCCCGGTCGCGCGTGAGGCGGTGCACGCCGTAGTAGGCCAGCACGGCGACCACGCCCGCCACCACCACGGTGACGATGGAGAGCGTGGGCACGAACTCGCGCGACACCGCGACGCCCGACAGCACGGTGCCCAGCAACGCGCCAAGGGCCACGGAGTCGAGCCCGCCCGCGTCGAGGTCGCGCAGGTTGTTGGCCTCCCAGGCCATCCAGATCCCTGCGAACACGAACCACACCGCCATGATGAGCTCGGCGGTGGCACGGGTGAGGCTGGGCGTTCCGCGCCAGTCGACGAACAGCAGCACGGCCAGCACCAGCTGCACGCCGGCGATCACGGCCACCGACGGCCACAGGATTCCCATGAACGACCTCTGGGGGTCGCTCATGGCGGTGGGCCCGGGGATCTCCACCTCGGGGTCCACGGGGTGGATGCGTCCGCTGTCGATGAGCCGCCCGCGCACCCAGATGCCGATGAACAGAACCCCGATGCCGGCGATGGCGCCGATGATGAACGACGTCAGCGCAACGCCCGCGGGGGTGCCGCCGGCCACGCGCATGACGTTGTAGACCACCACCCAGCCGATCAGGACGGCAGACAGCACCCACGAGAACATCCGGCCCGGGGCCAGGCGGGTTCGGGCGGACACGGTGGAGTCGCTCACGTGCGCTCCGCCTGCCCGCCGTCCACCACGATGCTCTGCCCGGTCACGTATTCGGCGCTCACGAGGTAGAGCATGGCATCCACGACGTCGCCGGGTGTGCCCACGCGGCCCAGCACGGTCTCGGCGGCCACGTTGGCCTCCACCTGCGGGCCGGCGTCGTCGGGCATCAGCACCGGGCCGGGCACGATGGCGTTTGCCAGCACGTGCGGGGCGTAGGCCTGGGCCAGGATGCGCGTGAGCATCACCAGGCCCGCCTTGCTCACCGAATGCGGTGCGCGGTGCGCCCACGGCCTGAGGCCCGCGACGTCGGAGATGTTCACGATTCGCCCGAAGCCGCGCTGGGCCATGCGGGCGCCCAGCGCCTGCGACAGGAACATCGGGGCCGTGAGGTTGGTAGCCAGGGCCCGGTCCCACATGGCGCGGTCCACCTGGTCGAACGGCGCGCTCTCCCAGGTGCTGGCCGAGTTGATGAGGATGTCCACTCCACCCAGGGCATCCTCGGCCTGCATGGCCAGTGCCTCGGCGGCCCCGGGCTCGCCAAGGTCTGCCTGCAGCACCACGGCGTTCACGCCCCTGCCCCGGCACTCGGCCGCCAGCGCCTCGGCGTCGTCGGCAGAGCCCCGGTGGTGAATTGCCACGTCCACGCCGCACGACGCCAGCGCCGACACCATGGCCGCGCCGATGCGGCGCGCACCGCCCGTGACCAGCGCCTTCTTGCCGGAGGGGTCGATCATGAGATCCCCAGCAGCCGCGACATGCACCGCGCGGCGCGGCCGCGGTGCGAGATCGCAGCCTTCTCGTCGCGGGTCATCTCGGCCAGCGTGCGGTGGTCGGACAGCGGCCGGAACACCGGGTCGTAGCCGAAGCCGTCCGCACCCGCGGCCTCACGCGTGATCTCGCCCGGCAGCACCCCGCTGGCCACCATGAACTCGCCGTCAGGCGCGATGCAATAGAGCACGCAGGCGAACGCCGCCCCCCGCTGGTGACTGTCACCGAGTTCCTTCAGCAGCAGGTTGCAGTTGTCGGCGTAGGTGGCGTCGGGGCCCGCGTAGCGCGACGAGTACACGCCCGGGCGGCCGTCGAGGGCGTGCACGAACAGCCCCGAGTCATCGGCCATCACCCAGGCATCCCCGGGGGCATCGGGGCGCAGGGCCTCGGCCTTGATGCGGGCGTTCTGCACCAGCGTGGTGCCGGTCTCGTCGGGGTCGAACCCGTCAGGCGCGGCCGTGACCTCGGTGCCCGCGAGCAGGGCCTCGAGCTCGCGCACCTTGTCCTTGTTGCCGGTGGCCAGCATCACGCGCACGGGCTACCCCCCGATGGCGGCGCGCTGCAGCACGGTGAGCTCGCCGATGCCGACCAGCGCCATGTCGAGCAGGCCGTCCACCACGCTGCGCTCCACCGGCGGCCCCTCGGCGGTGGCCTGCACCTCGACCAGCAGGCCCGATCCGGTGGCCACCACGTTCATGTCCACGTCGGCCCGGGAGTCCTCCACGTAGGGCAGGTCGAGCAGCGACTGGCCACCCACCACGCCCACGCTGACCGCGGCGATGCTGTCGCGCAGCGGCAGTTCGGCGATGAGACCCTGGTCCACCAGCTTCTGCAGGGCGATCTCCAGCGCCACGTAGCCGCCGGTGATGCTGGCGCAGCGGGTGCCGCCGTCGGCCTGGATCACATCGCAGTCCACCCACACGCTGCGCTCGCCCAGCTTCTCGAGGTCCATCACGCTGCGCAGCGAGCGGCCGATGAGGCGCTGGATCTCGGTGGAGCGGCCGTCAACCTTGCCGCGGCTGGCATCGCGCTGCTTACGGGTGTCGGTGCTGCCGGGGAGCATTCCGTACTCGGCGGTGACCCACCCCTTGCCGCTGCCCCTGCGCCAGCCGGGCACCTGCTCCTCCACCATGGCGGTGCAGATGACGCGGGTGTTGCCCGCGGCGATCAGCACGCTTCCGGTGGCGCTGGTGATGAAGCCGGGCTCGATGGTGATGGGCCGGAGCTCGTCCGGCTGCCTTCCGTCTGCGCGCACGGGGGAACCCTAGTGATCGCGCGGGGCTCTTCGGGAACTCTTATGCATCCCATACCCGCCACATGGCATTCGCTGACAACCTGTGGTGCATGAAGACTCCCTCGATTCTCCTCGGCGCCGCAGTAGCTGGCGCCGCTGCCCTCGCCACCACCGCCGTCGTGGTGCCCACCGTGGCGTCCAGCGCCTCCGAATGCGACGCCGCGCTGTTCACGATCCGCTCGGGTCAGCCCGGCGCGGGCGCGGGCTACGCAAAGGCCCAGGTGTCCGCCAGGTGCACGGGCGCGAACCTGGTGGTCACCTCGAACGGCATGCCGTCGTACACGTTCGTGAAGAAGACCCCCAACGCGCTGCGCACGCAGGACTGGACCTGGAAGGTGCCTTCGAGCCCCACGGTGGCCGCCGGCACCACCAGCGTGCGACGCCGCATGGGAACCGTGGGCTTCACCGTCACGGGCATCCCGGTGTACGCGGCCATGGAGGGCCCCATGCCCACCAGCGAGGCCTACGGCGACCCGAAGTACAACGGGCTGCTCGACTCGTGCGGTGGCCACACCGGGCCGGCCGCCGAGTACCACGATCACTACATCAACTCCGCGGCCCGCTGCGGCTTCGCGGGCAACACCATCGTGGGCTACGCCATCGACGGCTTCCCCATCTATGGCACGCGGGGCTGCCTCGACACCGCCTGCACGAAGACGGCCGTGATGAAGTCGGGCTACGTGCGCACGGGCAACCCGAAGAAGGACTCCTGGAGCGCCTACACCTGGAAGAAGTCGTCGTCGAAGACCGTGCTCGACAAGTGCAACGGGCGCACGCAGCCCGATGGCTCATACGGGTACCACGCCACCACGGCCTTCCCGTACACCATCGGATGCTTCCGCGGCACGCCGGTCACCCAGGCGGGCGCGGCAGGCGGGCCCATGCCGCCCATGGGGCCGCCGCCCCGCTGATCAGTCGCCGCCCACGCCCGCCTGGCGCAGGAACTCGCGGGCGATCAGCACGCGGCGGTTGGTGGCCGATGTGGTCTCGATACCCAGACCGCGGGCGATGCGCATGATCATGCGCTCCACAGTGACGGCGCTCACCCCGCGCCGGGAGGCGATCTCGGCATTGCTCAGGCCGTCGGCCACCATCCGGGCAACCTCCACCTGCATGTCGGTGAGGGTCGCGGTGCTGCCCTTGGCGGAAGGGGTCGCGGATGACGCAGCCGACCGCGGGTCGGCCGCCATGCGCATGCTGGTGCCGATCGAACGGGCAAGCGCGTCCGCGCTGGTCATCTCGTCCTTCGTGAGGTACACGCTTCCGCCCGGCAGGTGGTCGACGTTGCGCCCGGTGAGCCGGGGGTCGGAATACGACGTGAGCACCACGATGCCGATGGTGGGGTTGGCCTCGCGCAGGGCCACCGCCACGTCGATGCCCGTGGGGCCGGGCCCCAGGTCGAGGTCGAGCAGGGCGGCGTGTGGCTGGTGCCGGGCGGCCAGTTCCAGCGCCTCGGCAGCCGATGCGGTGTCGGCCACCACGTTCACGCCGGCGTCGCGCAGGGCCCCGCACACGGTGGTGCGCGTGAAGCCGTTGTCCTCCACCACCAGCACCCGCGCCTTCACCGCACGCGAGGGAGTCATGCCATCACCCGGTCGGCGGCCCCCGTGGAGGCCGGCGCGAGCAGGGTGACCTGCAGAACGGCGCCCGTGCCGTGCTCGCCGGGTGCCAGCACCCACCTGCCGGGGGCGATGAAGTCGAGCCATGCCGAGCCCATGCCGGGCACGCCCCCCAACGGGCCCGTGCCGTCGTCGGTCACCGACACGCGCACCCCATCGGGCACCGCGTCGACGGCGATCTCGGCGTGGCGCGCGCCGCCGTGCTTGCGCGCGTTGGCCACGGCCTCCCCTGCGATGCGCCCGATGTCGGCCACCGCGGCCGGGGCCAGCGCGGGTACCGCGTGGTCCAGGCGGGTGGTCACGGTCACGAACCCGCGCCACAGCGATGCCACCGAGTCGAGCTCGGCCACCAGATCGCGCGCGGGGGCGCGGGTGGCCGACTCGGCCGTGAGCGCCGCACGGGCCGCACGCATGGCCTCGTCGAGGGCCTCGCCATCACCCGTCTCGGCAGCCCGCTCCAGCGTGAAGGCGGTGGTCAGAAGATGCGCCTGCACGGTTCCGTGCACGTACTCGGCCAGCTGACGGCTGGCGCGCGCGAGCTCACGGTTGGCCACCAGCGCGTTGATCTCGCGGGCGCTGACCTCTTCGGCCAGGCGCGCGTTCGCGAACTCCTCGCCCCGCACCACGGCGCCGAACGCGCCCACCATCACCATGATCAGCGGCAGGGCGAAGGCAACCCACAGCACCACGGTGGCCGGGTGATTGCTGCCGACCACGGCGCGGATGGCCAGGGTTGCCACGATTCCCGCCAGCGCCAGCACCCCGGCGGCCACGACGAGTTCACGCTGGCGCACCACCGGTGATCGGGCCGATGCGCGCACCACCAGGGCCAGCGCCAGCCAGGTGGCGGCCCCCAGCACGAGGGCGCTGGCCCCGTTGGTGACCACGGGCGCCGCCACGATGGTCGCCACGGCCGCCGAGGGCAGCGGCAACACGGGAATGGTGCGAAGGACCGCCCAGCGACTGCCCCCGGGGCTCGCAGTGGCGCGGGATCCCCGGCTGCCGGCGTCGTACAGGCGGTGGCTCAACGGGCGCAGGGTCTCGTCGACGAGCGCGCGCAGGCGCCCGGCCACCGCCAGGCGCTCGTCGGCGTCCATCTCGGCCACCGGCACGTCGAGGCCGTTTCGCACGTCCTCGAGCGCGGCCACCACCTCCGCGTGGGCGACGTCGGTGATGGCGTCGGTCAGGTCGGTGCGCTCCAGCTGCTGCTCGCGCAGGGCGATGAGGCGCGTCTGCAGGGCAGTGCGGCGATCTCGCAGCCGGTTGATCTGGTCGAGCAGCAATGCGACGCCCACCATCACGAGGGGCGCGATGAGTGCGTTGCTCAGCAGCACGAACTGCCACGGGCGGGCAAGCGGTTCATCCAGCACATCAGCGGTGATGAGGAGCGCACCTCCACGGATCTCCCCCGCGACCAGTCCGACCGCCACCACCACCCATACGGCGACGGGGCGCACTGCGCGCCCGCGCAGCACGGTGAGGTGCGCGACAACGAACACCGCTCCGAGCGCCGCAGTGGAGATCGCGACGAGCACCACCCAGTCACGGAACGACGCAGGCCCGTGCATCGCCGTGGCCCCGAGCCCCAGGATGGCCAGCACCAGGAACGCCGCCCACGAAACGGCCCATCGGCCACCGATGCGCTCGCGCAGGGAGGGTTCGCTGCTGGCCGTCGGCATGGGTGCATCAAACCACGCGGGGGGTGTGCGGCGTGAGGGAAAACCCGACAGGGCCGGTACCCTTGGCCCCCGTATGACCGATGTCGGTGACTCCCCCGGGGCCCTCGCCTCGCTGCTTCGCGAGGCCCGCCACGCCGTGGTGCTCACCGGAGCCGGTATCTCCACCGAGAGCGGCATCCCCGATTTCCGGTCGGCCGGCGGCCTCTGGGAGACCTACGACCCGATGAAGGTGGCGTCGATGACCACCTTCATGGACGACCCCGCGTTGTTCTGGCGCTTCCACCGACCGCGCATCGACATGCTGGGGTCGGTCGATCCCAACCCCGCCCACCGCGCGGTGGCCGAACTCCAGCGGCGGGGCGTGGTGAAAGCCGTCATCACCCAGAACATCGACCGCCTGCACTCCCGCGCCGGGGCCGTGGACGTGATCGAGGTGCACGGGTCGCTCGACCGCGGCAGGTGCCTGCGCTGCGAGCGCACCGTGAGCATGGACGAGCTGTGCGCCCGGGCGGACGCCGCCGCCGACGGCGTGCCGCGGTGCGACTGCGGCTTCCAGCTGAAGAGCGGCGTCGTGCTGTTCGGCGAGCAGATGCCCATGGAGGCAATCGAGGCCGCCTACGACGCCGCCGAGAGCGCCGATGTGATGCTGGTGATCGGCTCGAGCCTGCAGGTGACGCCCGTCAGCCACCTGCCGGGCGTGGTGCTGTCACGTGGCGGGCGCCTGGCGATTCTCACCGAGAGCGAGACCGACTACGACCACCGGTGCACGGTGAGGATCCACGATCGTGCGGGGCCCACCATGCAGGCCGTGCTTGCCGAGATGGACGGCCCCGGAGGGCCCGCGGCCCACTAGCGCCGGCCGAGGCGACCGGGCCGGCGGCCCACTATCAGGGCCAGGCGCCGACCTCGACGGGCACCGCCACACGCACGCCCTTGCCCGCCTGCATGAGGGCCTCGGCCAGGGCCGCGCGGGCCGTTCGCGACCGGTCGGCCAGCTCTGCCGCCTGGGTCCATGAGGCCAGGTCGCCGCGGGTGAAGCCCTGCACGTACGCCCTGTCGGCGGCCAGCGATGCCATCACCGTGTCGTCGAGCAGGTCGTACGAGGCGCGGATACGGGCGGAGGGCACCGGCAGCGCACGGATTGCCGCCAGCGTGCGCTCGCGCACCCGGATGACATGGGCCTGCATGTTGGCGGCAGCGTCGGGAGCCGTGACCGAGCCGGCGGCGGCGGCGGCCACGATGCGATCGCGGGCGGCACCGGCGGATGCGCCCTGGCGCAGGATCGCCAGCGTCCGCACCATGACCTCGCGGTCGGACACCACCTTGACGGCGGCCCTGGCCCCGCCTGCGACGGCAACCGGACCGGCCACCTTCGTGCCCTCCATCGCAACGGCGCGGTCCAGGCGGATCGAGCCCTTGGCGCGGAGGATCGCGCGTCCGGTGGCGTTCAGCGGCACCCGGCCGGCGAGCGGCTGGCCACCCTGACCACGGATGACCGCGCGGCCCACCAGCAGGCGGCCGGATGCGTCGCGGCCGGCGGCGCGCTGGCCCGATGCGTCGTACAGCGAGATGGTGGCCTCGCAGTGCGACACGCGGGTGCCACCGCACTGCGCGGTCATCACCTGGTCACCGTTGCCCGCGGGCACGAACGAGAAGCCGGTCGCGCTGGGGGCGGACGGTGCGTCGAAGGTGATCTGGCGCTCCACCCGCACCGGGCCCGACGGGCCGTCGACGATGAGCACGATCTTCATCGTGACGCTGCCGCGGCGGCCGATGATGTCCTGCACCTCGGTCGGCAGCGACAGCAGGGCGATGCCCTGCGTCGAGGGCGCCAGCGTCTGACGACGTGATGCCACGGTCTGGTTGCCGATGGTGATCGCGATGGTGGCCTGGCAGGAGCCGGTGGCCGCGCACTGCGCGGGAACCCGCACGTTGCCGCGGCGGTCCACGGAGTTCGTGGCGGGCAGCGCCTGCACCCCACCCGCGGCGAGCGGTGTGACCACCGGGCGGCGCGGCGACTGGCCCGCGCCGTTGTCCACGGCCGGGGCCGGGCCGACCGGGGTGACCGCCGATGACGGGGTCGACTCGGGGCCCAGGCCTGCGGCCGTGCGGGCGCGCACCGTGAAGGTGTAGGCGGTGCCGTTGGTGAGGGTCGAGACGGTGCACTCCAGCGGCCCGCCGGTCCAGATGCAGGTTGCGCCGCCCGGCGAGGAGGTCACCACGTACCCGATGATGGGGCTGCCGCCGTCCGTGGCCGGGGCCGCCCACGTGACCGTGGCGGCGCCGTTGGATGCCACGGCCTGCACGCCGGTCGGGGCACCCGGGTCGTCGAACGGACGGGCGGATGCAGCCTGCGATGCGCCGCTCTGGCCACCGGGGCCGACGGCCTTCACCCTCACCGAGTACTGGGCGCCCCGGGCCAGACCGCGGATCTCGATGCGGCCCGACGCGGGGCTCGCGTTGGTCCACGTGGCGCCGTCGTCCAGCGAGTAGGCCAGGCTGGTCAGGGCGGCGCCGCCGGTACCGGCGGTCGCCACGTTCACGGTCAGCATGTCCACGCCCCGGTCGATGCCCGTGATGGCCGGGGTGTCCGGCGCCACGGGGTCGACGTCGAAGCCGAGCGGCTCGGAGTCGGCGGGCTCGTAGATGCCGTTGGCGCCGATCGATGCGGCAAGCGTGCAGCGGCCGGACCACACGAAGGTGATCGCGCCGTTCGTGGGGTTCACCTGGCAGACCGTCGGGGTCTGCGACGTGTAGGTGATCGCGCCGGCGCCGACCGACGGGGCGGCCACAACAGCGGGCGCGGATGCGTTGAAGTCGTAGCGCGGGCCATGGCTCGACGTGAAGCCCAGCGTGCGGGCGCCCGGGCCAAGCGGGCGACCGGTGATGGCGTTGCTCTGCGCCGCGGTGCCACCGGGGCCCACCACCTGAATGCGCACGGGGTAGTTCGCGCCATTGGTCAGCCCGGTGATCACCAGCGGGCTGGCCACAGACGCCGGGCTGCGGGTGACCCAGTTGGCGCCGCCATCGGTGGAGTAGCGGATGTTGGTGGGCTGGGCGCCGCCGGTGGACCCCATGGCGAAGGCCACGCTCATCTGACCATCACCCGGCGTGACGCCCGTGACCACGGCCGGGCCCGGGGCCACGGCGGTCACGTCAAACGAGCGGGTCTGCGACGAGGCACCGGCCAGCGTTCCGCTGGCGGCCACCTGGGCGCGCACGGTGCAGGTGCCGGCGGCCACGAAGTCGACCTGCCCGGTGGTGGCGTCGATTGCGCACACGCCCGGCGTGGAGGTCTCGTAGCGCACGGCGCCACCGGGCTGCGACGGGGTCGCGGCGATCACTGGGGCCGCGGCGTTGAAGGCGTAGCCGGGTGCCGTGGTCGATCCGATGGCGATGGTGCGCGGAGCGGGCGGCCCCGGTGCCTGGGTGACCGGCGGGGTCTGGGCGCCAGTACCCACCGGGTTTATCGCCTGGATGCGCACCGGGTAGCTGGTGCCGTTGGCGAGGCCCGTGATGATGAGCGGGCTTGCCACGGACGCCGGGCTGCGCACGGTCCAGCTGTTGCCGCCGTCGGTGGAGTAGCGGATGTTGGTGGCGGGCGATCCGCCGTCGTCACCCAGCTGGAAGTGCACCACCAGCTCCTCATCGCGGGTGGCGATGTCGGTCAGCTGGGGAGCCGCGGGCTCCACCGGGGTCACCTGGAAGGTGGTGGCCGACGACGTCGCGGTGTCGAGGGCGCCGCTGGCTGCCACCGTGGCGGTCACCGAGCAGGTGCCGGCACCGGTGA
>CAZIQQ010000058.1:0-11936 GCA_964541555.1 uncultured Bifidobacterium sp.
TGCGCAGCGTCATCACGCCCCCCGCGAGGATCACCGCGAGGCCCGCCGACAACCCAACCGCGGCCAGCAGGCGTGATGCCTGCGCGATGAGGCTCACCGCGAAGATCCAGGTGAGGGTGACCAGCAGCAGCACCCCCAGCACATATGTGCCGCGGGTGGGCGTCATGCGTCGGCTGCCACCCGGTCGGCTGGGGCGGCGAGCACGCGGCGGCTGCCCATCCAACGGCTGGCGATGGCCATCACGCCGATCACGGTGAGCACGGCGATGGCGGCGATCACCCCGACGACGCCCACATGGCCCTCGAGCGGGCCGGTGAACCGCAGCATCAGCGCGCCGTAGACAAGGCCCGCTGCGCCCAGCCAGCCCGCGTGCGGCAGGCGGGCGGGCGCGGTGCCGCCCACGAACGTGCCGCCGAAGAAGGCGGTGGCCAGCACCGCGGCGGGATCGACACCGCTCATCGCGATGACGCCGCATACGGTCAGCGCGGGAAGCCCCGACGCCAGGTTCAGGCCCCACCCGAGGCGGTTGATGAGCAGCCATGTGATCACCGCGCCCGCGGCCCCGATGGGGATCACCGACCAGTGCGCCGCGCCGTCCATGCCGGGCAGGAGCACCGGCGTGGACTCCTCACCGGTGAGTGAGGCGACCCAGTAGACCCCTCCCGACCCCATGAGGGCCACCAGCCCGATGCGTCCTCCCACCCCCGGCAGCACCGAGGGGCCGATCAGGGTCCACAGGAGGCCCGCCAGCGCACCCGCCGCCGCCACCCAGTACCACCCGAGCCTGACATCGGGGGTCAGGATGCCCACGAATGCACCGGCGTAGCCCCCGCCCGCGGCGAGCGCGTCCAGCGGCCCACCGGGCAGGGCCGCCACCCCGAAGACGGACAGCACGAGCGCCGCCGTCACCAGCTCCGGAATTCCCAGGGTGCGCGCGAGGAAGAGCGAGCCCATGGTTGCGGTGACGGCGGTCACGATGTCGATGGCCCGCGGATGGGGCAGGGGCAGCGAGGTGCGCAGTGCACGCGCGCCGCCTGCGATGGCCGGGACCACGACGGCGATCGCCAGCCCGATGCCGAGCACGCCGGCGGAGACGAAGAAGGACCGCAGGAACACCTGCGCCACCACCGCGAGGACGATGGCCCCGAGCACGATCGTCCCGCGCGTGGGCGTCATGCCGGCACGCGCACGGTCGCTGAGCTGCCACGCCGGGCACGATGCGCGGTGACCCAGCTGCCCACCCTCATCGCCCCCATCGCCACGAACACGGCGATCACCCCCGTGGCGCCGATGACGCCCACGTGGCCCTCGAGCGGCCCCTCGAAGTGGAGCATGTAGGCGCCGTACATCATGCCCGCGGCAATCACCCAGGCGGCATTGGGCAGGCGGGATGGCAGGGAGAGGCCCACCATCGTTCCGCCGAACCACGCCGTGCCCAGGACGGGCGCGAGGGCCCCCATCGACGACATGTGGATGACCCCGCACACCAGCAGCGACGTGAGCCCGGACGCCAGGGCGAAGTCCCACCCGCACCGCTGGATGAGCACCCAGGTGATGATGGCGCCGGCGGCGCCGATGGGCACCATGGCCGCGTGCGCGAGGCCGCCCACCTGTGGCAGGAGCACATGCGTCCGGTCGTCGCCGAGCACGGTCGCCACCCCGTAGACGGCTGATGACGCCATGAAGGCCACGAGGCCCAGGCGCCCGCCCACGCCCGGGAACACGCACGGCCCGATCACCGACCAGAGCAGCCCCGATACGGCCCCGGCCACGATCACCCAGCTCACGGGAATGGTGAGGCTCGGGGTGATCAGCCCCACGAAGGCCCCGGTGTATCCGGCGCCCTCCGCCCGTATGTCGAGCGGGCCGGTGGGCACGGTCATGACGCCGAGGACGATCGCCACCAGCGACACCGTGACGAGCGCCGGGATCTCCATGTCGCGCGTGAGGAACATCGCCATCGCCGTCGCACCGGTCCCCGCGGCGATGTCGCGGGCCCGCGGGCGCACCAGCGGCAACGACACCCCCATCGCCGAGATGGCCCCGATGGCCGCGAGGATGGCGGCGATGGCCGCCGCAGCAAGGGGAAGCGGCTCGGCGCCCGCCACGAATGCCAACCCGTACATGCCGGCCAGCGACAGCAGCGTGACGGCGCCGAGGGCGTAGGTCCAGGGGGTGGGCCTCATCGCACCATTCTCCCAGCAACATCGAGGAGGGTGGTGATGACATCCGGTCCCGCCTCATTCCCGTGGCGGTCCAGCAGCAGCGCTCGCATGCCCGCCGCGCGCGCGCCCTCGTAGTCCTCCACCCGGCGGTCGCCCACGTGCAGTGCGCGGGAGGGGTCCACCCCCGCCACGCGGAGCGCATGATGGAAGATGGCGGGGTCGGGCTTCGCCGCTCCCACGGGGGCGCTCACCGCGATGACGCCGAACCTGTCGGCCACGCCCAGGCGCTCGAGGTGCGAGGGCAGCGCGCAGTCCCAGTTGCTCACCACGCCCACGCGCACCCCCAGGCCGCGGGCGGCGTCCAGCGCCGGCAGGGCGTCGGCGTACAGCCGGAACCTCAGCGACTGAACCAGCAGGTCGGTCGCCACGTCCGGGCCGGGGGCCCCCGGCCCGAGGGCGCGTGCCAGCACCGCCCCGCATTCGGCCCGCAGGGCCGCAAGGCCCACGGTGTCGCGTCCGATATGCATGCGCGACCTGTAGTGGGCGATCTCCTGCCGCAGGGCGGCCTGCACCGCTGCCTCATCGAAGGCGTGGCCGGCGTCGGCGAGCAGGCCGCGCAGCACCGGCGCGGGCGGCTCCATGTCGACCAGCGTGCCGAAGGCATCGAACAACACGATCTCGGGTGCCGGAGGGGTCATCGGACTGCAGGGTAAAGGGGCGACCGGGGCGAAATGAGGTCCTGATGCGCGGTCCTATACTCGGCGGCCGTGCCCGCAGCCATGCCCACTGACGAAGCCCGCACATCACGCCGCCTGCCCGGACCGGCTGCCGCCGCGCTGATCGCCGCGGGCGCCGTGGCGGTCGTGTGGGCGCCGTCGTTCGTGGCCACCGCGTACGCGGAGGAGCCCGCCTCGGCGTACCTCGGCAACCCCGCCGCCGGCTGGGCATTCCTGTGGGAGGCCGTGACGGCGTCGCGCAACCCGCGCCTCGGGACATCCGACGCGGCGATGCTGCAGGCGTCGCAGGTATGGGCCGGGCCTCCCGCCGTGGCCGGTGACGTGTCGCTCAGGGCAATACCCGACGAGTGGACGGTGCCCGTGCCCCCGGGCGGGGCGACGCCGGTGGCCGCGCGCGCCCTCGCGAGGCCCGACGATGAGCTCAACTGGGTCGTGACGGGCAGGGTGAAGGGCGGGCCCGAGCAGGTGATCGGCCTGCTCGACTACAGGTCGGGACGCGTGGAGTGGGACATCCGGCCGGTCGCGGGGGCGCGCCCATGAGGATCGACCGCATGCGCAGGCGACGTGAGAAGCGCGCGCGCCACGGCCGCATCGGCCTGGGCAAGGTCATCGTCATGGCCATCGTCATCCTGGGCACCGTGCTGGGGGTCGGCTTCGCCACCACCTACCAGTCGGTCACCAGCGACCTGCCGGACATCGACGACATGCGGCCCGTCGGGCTCGGCCAGAACACGCGAATCTACGACCGCGACGGCAAGCTGCTGGGGTACATCGCGGGCGTCACCAACCGCACCGAGCTGCCGCTCGCGCGCATACCCATCTCGCTGCGCGAGGCCACCGTGGCAATCGAGGACAAGCGGTTCTACGAGCACGACGGCGTGGACTGGGTGCGAATCATCGGAGCGGCCGCGCGCAACGCCATGAGCAGCGATGGCCTGCGCCAGGGCGGCAGCACCATCACCATGCAGCTGGTCAAGAACCTCTATGACCCCGAGGCGCCCCGCGACTTCACGCAGAAGATCAAGGAGGCCCACCTCGCGCAGCAGGTGGAGCAGCAGTACACCAAGGACCAGATCCTCGCGAAGTACCTCAACGGGGTCTTCTACGGGCAGAACTCGGTGGGCGTGCAGGCGGCGGCGCTGACCTTCTTCGACAAGCCGGTGTGGGCCATCAACCTGCCGCAGGCCGCGCTGCTGGCGGGCCTCCCCCAGGCGCCGTCGGCCTACAACCCCTTCGTCAACCCGAACGACGCCACCAAGCGCCGCAACACCGTGCTGCAGGAGATGGCCAACCAGGGCTACATCACGCAGGCCGAGGCCAACGAGGCGAAGGCATCGGGGCTGCAGCTCAAGCGCGGCCGCACGTACGAGCGCAAGAGGGAGGGCTACTTCTTCGACTACGTGCGCCAGGAGCTCATCGACCGCTACGGGGAGAAGCGGGTGCAGGAGGGCGGCATGGCCGTGCGCACCACCATCGACCCCACGCTGCAGCGGGCCGCCGAGCAGGCCATCGCGCGCAACCTGGGGCAGTCGGACGACCCGGCAGCCGCAGTGGTGCTCATCGACGCGCGCACCGGGTACATCCGCGCCATGGCCACCAGCCAGGCCTACGGCAAGGACAGCCAGTTCAACTACGCCGCGCAGGCCAAGAGGCAGCCGGGGTCCACCTTCAAGACCTTCGTGCTCACCCGTGCCATCGCAGACGGAATCAACCCGTACTCCACGGTGTACGACAGCAGGCCCATCGACATCGACGACCCCAAGTGGGGTCCGATCGAGGTGGCCACGTACTCCAACTCGTACCGCGGCGCCACGCCCATCGCGCAGGCGACGCTGTCGTCGGACAACTCGGTGTACATCCAGATGACCCTCGATGTCGGCCCCGAGCGGGTCGTGGACCTGGCCAACAAGATGGGCGTTCAGAGCACGCTGCCCGTTGTGCCGTCGATCGGCCTGGGGTCGGGCGAGGTGAGCCCCCTCGAGATGGCCGCGGCGTATGCCCCGCTGGCCAACGGCGGCTTCCGCGTGAAGCCCATCGCGATGACCGACCTGGGCCAGGGCGTCCCCAAGGGCGACCTCGCCACCCCGAAGCGCACCCGCGTGTTCCAGGACGGCGTGGCCTACGAGGTCACCCGCATCCTGCGCGACAACGTGACCAGCGGAACCGGCACGGCCGCCAACATCGGCCCCGCCGTGGCCGGCAAGACGGGCACCACCGACGACTACACGGACGCCTGGTTCGTGGGCTACACGCCGCGGTACGTCTGCGCGGTGTGGGTGGGCTACCCGAACGACGACGGCGTGCGGCGTTCCATGACCAGCGTGCACGGCATCACCGTGGCCGGCGGCACGTTCCCGGCGCAGATCTGGGGCGACTTCATGCGCACGGTCACGGCAAAGGACGGCGACCTCGACTGGCCCCTGCCGAAGAACCCCGTTGACTGGTCGGCGTTCTCATCGGACTTCACCGAGTCGGCGGGGTCGTACGTGGTGAGCTCGGCGAAGAGCACCAGCACCGCGAAGACCACCACCACCAAGACGAAGCCCGGCACGACCACGGTCGTGCCCAGGCCCGCTCCCACCACGGTGGCGCCCACCACTGTGGCACCGGCGCCCGCCCCCGCCCCCGCTCCCGCACCGGCACCCGCCCCCGCACCGGCGCCCACGCCGACACCCACTCCGACGACGCCGACACCCACTCCGACGACTCCCTAGGGGCGCACGCCCTGGTCGTCGGCCTCATGGCCCGCCGGGGGGATCATCAGGAGGATGCCGGCCATGCCGGCCACCGCGGCCGCCGCCAGGCAGGCCCACGCAGGCGGCAGCACGGCCAGCGACCAATCCCCGCTGATCGGTGAGTCGGGCAGTCCGGCCCGACGGGCCACCACGTCCACGCGCGGGGCCAGCGCCACGAGCGCGGTCCATGCCACCCCCAGCACGGCCCAGAGCACGATGACCCCGCCCAGCACGCGGGCGGTGCGGGAGCCCGATGGCGGCACCCACCACGCCGCCAGCACACCGGTGGTCACCAGCGCCACGCCGATGACCGGAAGGATCCACGAGGCCCCACCCGCTCCGTAGCCCGACAGCGAGGCGCTGCCGGTGGGCAGCGATGCCGAGTACCAGGGCAGGGCGGGAAGGGCGGCCATCAGCACGCCGCAGGCCGCCACGGCCACGCCCAGCACGCGCGATCGGGTGCTCATCCGCCCACCTTGCCATTGCGGCGGAACACCATGACGCCGTCGCGGTCGTACACCAGGCGGAACTCGCCGCCGGTGGCGAGGCGCTCGAGCGCCAGCGAGAAGCCCACCGGGTCGAGCCGGTCGAGCATGTTGGGGCGCGTGCGATCAACCATCACCCAGTCGGCGTCGCCGATCTCGGGGAACACCAGCACCCTGCGCCGCGCCGACAGGTGGCCGCCGGGGTTGTTGCCCGCCGACACGATGGCGCCCTCGGGGATGAGGTCGGCGCCGGCCTCCAGCGCCTGCGCATGGAGGGGGATGGGCCGGTACTGGTCGAGCCTCGACTGCGTGGCGGTCGAGAGCGGCCCGAAGAAGGGCATGGGGCCGGTGATGATGGTGCCGAGGGCGCCCGCGGCGATCAGCACCACGGCCAGTGCCCCGGCGGGCGCGAGGATGCGGGCGAGCCACGCGGGGCGCGACCTGCGCCTGAGTCCCGCGAGGCCCAGCATGGCGCCCGCCACCAGGAAGGGGCTCGCCACGGCCGCGTAGTGGAACTCGATCGAGTAGTTGGGCCACCAGTCCGCCAGCATGTTCAGCATGAGGTCGGGCAGCGCCGCGGCGGCGAGCAGCGGGGCGAACAGCGGCAGCAGCAACAGGGGCAGCAGCAGCGCCAGCAGGTACGACAGGCGCGACCAGCCGCCCACCGTGGTGATGACGTCGATGGGGTTGGACAGCGCACCGACGAAGGCCTGGGACGGCGTATCGCCGAACCGGCCGAACCTCTCGCCGAATGGCGCGGGCACACCCGATCCCGCCGACGGGATGATCACCAGCACGCACAGGAGGGTCCATGCGAGCGAGGCCAACGACACCACCGCGCCGGCGATCCACCGCCTGTGCCGCACCATGATCCAGATGCCGAAGATGACCAGCGCCAGGCCCACCTGCTCCTTGCCCAGCAGCGCGAGCGCCACCGAGATGCCCAGCACCCAGTCATTGCGCGCCTCGGCGGCCCAGATGGCCAGCATCAGCAGCGGCGCGGCGAGGGTGACCGCATGCAGGTCGGTCACGACCGCCCACTGGATTGGCGCATAGAGCAGCCACATCAGTGCGCCCGCCACGGCCAGCCGGTCGTCGCCCAGCCAGCGCCTGCCCAGCAGGAAGGCCGGCACCGCCCCCGCGGCGACGATGACCGCCTGGGCCACCAGCAGCGGCACCGCGGAGTCGGTCATCCACTGGAACGGCACGAGCACGACCAGCAGGGGATCCACGTGCGATCCCAGCCGCGACACCTGGTCGCCCGCGGTGTTGGTGGCCATCAGGAAGTCGCCATGCGCGGTGTTCCAGATCGCCTGAACCATGTTGCCCAGGTCGAAGCGGCCGGTCCACCAGCTCTCGTGCCGGGCCACGGACAGCCACGAGAACAGCGCCGCCCATGCCCCTGCGAGCACCAGCACGAGCGTGAGCGGCAGGTCGCGCACCAGCCGCCACTCGCGCATGCGGTCGGGGAGTGAGGGCGCGGTCACCTCGTGCCCCGTCCGCGCCCGGCCAGGGTCGCCAACGCCACGAACACAAGCTCGACCGCGATGAGGAACAGGCGCGAGCCCACGCTGAGCGCCACGGCCACGCCGCCCGGTACCTGGCGTGCCAGCACCAGCGCCAGCATGGCGTCGCGCACCCCGAGGCCCGACGGCACGATGAACACCAGCATCGACACCACGAACGCCAGCAGGAACCCCGATGCCACCCCGACCGGGTCGCCGATCTCGGGGCCCCCCACCCCGCGCATGAACGCCCACACCGACAGCCCCAGCAGGGCCGATGTCACCAGGTACCAGCCCACCATCAGGATGACCCGGCCGAAGGGCAACAGCGCCCCGAGCGGCTCACGGCGTGCCCGCCGGAGCGCCCATGCCGACGCCGGGCCGAACACGCGCGGGTGCAGCAGCAGCGCTGCCAGGGGAACGCCCAGCACCAGCCATGCGGCGGGGCCGACGGCGCTGCCCGAGCCGATGTCCAGCAGTGCCACCACGGCCAGCAGCGAGGCCGCCACCAGGGCGATGACCTGCTCGTAGGTGGTGGCAGCCACGGTGATGCGCTTGGGCACGCCGTGGGCCTCGGCCATCACGGCGCGGCCGACCACCATCAGCACGTTGCCGGGCACGTACCGGCCCAGCAGCGACCGGGCCCACGCCGACACCGTGGCCAGCACCGGCGGGGGCGGCCGGTGCAGGCTGCCGAGGACGGCCTCGTAGGCCAGCGCCGATAGCACCAGCGAGATGAACGCCAGCACCACTGCCAGCACCAGCCACCCGGCGGATGGCTGCCAGTCGAACGACGTCACGACATCCCAGGCGTCGGCGACGGTCCACGCCAGCGCCCCGAGAATCGCGAGCCCCGCGACGAGGCCGGCCCACCTCACCCACGATCGCCCGCTCATGGGGCGGCCCCCCAGAGGGCGTCGATGAGCGGGCGGGCAACCGCGGCGGGAGTACCCACCTGCTCGTAGCGCGCGCGGGCGGCGGCGCCCAGGCGCGCGCGGGCCGGTGCATCGGCGGCCAGCGAGATGAGGGCGGCGGCGAGGGCGGCGGGCTGGCCGGCGGGCACCAGCACGGCGTCCACCCCGTGGGTCAGCACCTCGCGGATGCCCGGGGTGTCCGCCGTGATGATGGGCCTGCCCGCGGCCATGGCCTGGAACACCTTGTTCGGCACCACGCGCGATGCCTTGTCGCTGCGCCCGAAGATGCCCAGCACGATCCCGCACGACGCCACCTCGTCACCCAGGCGGTCGTAGGGCACCCAGGGAATGTGCTCCAGGTGGCGCGGGGGATTCCGCTGCAGCTCATCGGCCAGCCATCCGTCGAGCTGCCCGCCTCCCACCAGGCGCACCGGCGGGGTTCCGGGGATTCGTGCGGCATCGAGGATGACGTCGATGCCATGCATGGGCGAGAGCTTTCCGTACCAGAGCGCGTGACACGCGCCGGCCGGCACCGGCGTGGGGGGGAAGGCCCCGGGCTCGGCGCCCACCGGCGCGACCACGATGCGATCCGGCCGCACGCCGAACCTGGCGGCCATGAACTCGGCATTGGCCGCGGTGTCGGCCAGCACAACGTCGGCGGCGGCCAGCGACAGCCGGTCGGCGCCTGCCAGCACATGCTCCATCGCACGCCCCACCCGGGCGCGGTCTCCGGCCAGCGTGTCGGCCAGCGAGATCATCATGTCGACCACCAGGGGGGCGCGATGCGCCCGGGCCACGACCCACGCAGGCACGGCGTCGGGTTGCGCGGGGTACCCCGCCACCACGGCATCCACCGGGCCGCGCGCGCGCACCTCGGAGGCCGCGACCCCCGCCCACGCGGCCAGGTACGAGCCCCCGGCGCGCGCCAGGCGGCCCGGCCGCAGGAACGACCCCGCCTTGTGGCGCGTGCGCTCCCACACCGGGCGGTGCCGCTCGGTCACCGTCACACCATGAGCGCGCAGGCCCTCCACCAGCACCCGCGTGCGGGGATACCCGCGCTCGTAGGTGCCCACCCACTCGACGTGGGGCGGTCGCCTCACCCGCCGATCACGCGCTCGATGCGCGACGCGGCCTCGTCGTCCTCCGACCGCATGCGCCCGCGCTGGATCAGCTCGCTCACGAGGCCGATCGTGAACAGCTGGATTCCCACCACGATCAGCAGCACGCCCAGGATGAGCAGCGGCCTGCCGCCGATGGCCTCGCCGAGGATCTTCACGATCGTCAGGTAGATCGAGATGGCCACACCGGCCAGGAACAGCAGCAGCCCGAGGCCGCCGAAGAAGTGCATCGGCCGGTGGCGATAGCGCCCCACGAACGAGATGGTGATGAGGTCGAGCAGGCCGCGCACGTAGCGCTCGAACCCGTACTTCGACTTCCCGTGCCGCCGCGCCCGGTGGTTCACGGGCACCTCGGTCACCCGGAAGCCCTCCGACGCCGCGATGACCGGGATGAACCGGTACATCTCGCCGGGTATCGCCAGCGCCCGCACCACATCGGCCCGGTAGGCCTTGAACCCGCAGTTGAGGTCGTGCAGTTCCACGCCCGATGCCTTGCGGGCCACCCCGTTGAAGATGCGGGACGGCACCGTCTTGTTCATGGGGTCGTTGCGCTTCTGCTTCCACCCCGACACCAGGTCGGCGCCCTCGTCGAGGGCCTCGAGCAACCGGGGTATCTCGGCGGGGTCGTCCTGCAGGTCGGCGTCGATGGTGATGACCACATCGCCACGGGCCTCGCGGAACCCGGCGGTGAGCGCGGCCCCCTTGCCGAAGTTGCTGCGCAGGCACACGACGCGGACGTGCTCGTGGCGGCGGGCGAGGTCGGCCATCACGGCGTCGCCGCCATCGCGCGACCCGTCGTCCACGAAGATGACCTCATACGGAGGTCCCAGTGACTCCATCACGGGCAGCAGCTCGGCCGCGAGTTCCTCCAGGGAATCCCGCTCGTCGAAGACAGGGATGACGACGGAGATCAGGCGATGGGTGGTCACGACGCGCGGCCCCTGCGGGTGAAGGAGGGCCGGGGCAGCGGGCGGCGCCCGCGCCGCGCCATGCGCTCGTCCTCGGTGGGTACGGGACGGTACGGGCCGGCGGCCACCAGGCCGCGCCGCACGCGCGACATCACCAGCGAGCCGAGGCTCCACACCGTCACGAGCACGGCGATGGCAAGAACCGGCCCGATGATGCCGCGGGCACCCGCGACGGTGGTCTCGATGAGGTACCAGGCGGTGTACGGGATGCCGCGGTCGATGCGGCCCGCCGCCCACCAGACCAGCAGCACCGCGGGCGCCAGGGCCACCAGGCCCAGGGCGATCACGTGCCAGGGCCTGCGCGCTCGCGTGGCCACCAGGGCGGCATGCGCCGCGGGCAGCGCGATGAGCAGCGCGAACGGGCCGGCCAGCCAGAGCAGCAGGCAGATGGCGCCCAGCACGATGACGCCCGTGGCGGCGCGTGACGCCACCTCGGCGTCGCGGCGCATGGCCCGGTGGCGCACCAGCAGCCACGTGAGCACCCCGGCGCCCACCGACAGCAGCGCCGCCACGGCGGCGGGGAGGTCGAAGGGCACCTGCTCGGCCAGCGGCGGCCAGCCTCCCGATGCTCCCGCCATCATGCCCGCGGTCACGAGCAGGTGGGCCACGAGCACCGCCGCCACCACGGGCAGGAGGCGCCAGAGCAGTGCCGCGATGAACGGCCACAGGCGCACGCCGGCCCGGCGCAGGCGCACGGTCAGGTCGAGGGCGGCCACGAGCAGCGGCAGCGCCAGCAGCAGGATGACGAGACGGCTCATCACGGGCCGGAGCTCGCGCTCGTTGATGACAAGCCCCACCGCGGGGGACGGCAGCGCATCGGCCTGGTCGATCGACGAGATCAGGGTCTCGGCGGTGCGGCCGGCGTCGCCGAGGGCATCCTCGGTGGCGAGGTTGCCGCTTCCCACGGGACCCTCGGGCCTCGAGGCGAGGGACACCGACGGAATGCCGAGGGCGATGTACGCGGCCTGGTCGCCGGAGGTCTGCGGCACCGCCATCGAGGCGATCTGCGGGAACGGCCCGGGCGACTCCGCCAGGGGCGCATCTGCGCGCACCGCGGCCTGCTGCGCCGCCGCGGCGACGGGGATCGACCGGCGACCGTCCTGGCCGTCGTCCCACACGTGCAGGCCGTCCGGGATGCCCGCGGGGTCATCCAGCGACACGGCGGCGGCCATGGGCAGGCCCGAGAAACGGCTCACGAACCAGCGGGCGCCCGCGTTTCCCTGGGTGGATGCGCCGGTCGAGACCACGAGCACGGGGCGGTTGCGCGCCACGGTGCCCAGCGAGCGCGCCAGCTGCACGAGCACCGCCG
>CAZIQQ010000059.1:0-11352 GCA_964541555.1 uncultured Bifidobacterium sp.
CGGGCTCCACTCCCGTGGTGTCGCAGTCCATCATGAAGCCGATGGTGCCCGTGGGAGCCAGCACCGACGCCTGCGAGTTTCGGTAGCCGAAGATCTCACCGCGGTCCACGGCGATGTCCCACTCCTCGCGGGCGGAGTTCAGCAGGGCCTCGTCGCGCACACGGCCGTCGGGGATGTCCTGCGCCGCGCGGCGGTGGCTGCGCATCACGCCGTTCATGGCCTTCGCGTTGGGCTCGTAGCCCTCGAAGGCACCCATGCGCTCGGCAAGGCGGGTGCTCATGGCGTAGGCGCGGCCGGTCATCAGCGCGGTGATGGCGGCGGCGTACTCGCGGCCGTCCTCGCTGTCGTACGGCAGGCCGTGGCTCATCAGCAGCGCGCCCAGGTTGGCGTAGCCCAGGCCCAGCTGGCGGTACTTGCGGGCGTTGATGCCGATCTGCTCGGTGGGGTAACCCGACCGGGCCACGATGATGTCCATCGCGGTGATCACCACGTCGACGGCCTGCTGGAAGTCGCCCACCTGGAACGCGCCGTCCTCGTCCACGAACTTCATGAGGTTGAACGAGGCCAGGTTGCACGCCGAGTCGTCGAGGTGCATGTACTCCGAGCACGGGTTGGAGCCGTTGATGCGGCCCGACACCGGGCAGGTGTGCCAGCGGTTGATGGTGCTGTCGAACTGCATGCCGGGGTCACCGCACACCCATGCGGCCTCGGCGATCTCCTTCATGAGCTCGCGGGCCTTCATGGTCTCGACGACCTCGCCGGTGGTGACGGCCGTGGTGTGCCAGTCGCCGCCGGCCTCGTAGGCGTACATGAACTCGTCGGTCATGCGCACCGAGTTGTTGGCGTTCTGGAACTGGATGCTGTTCCAGGCCTCGCCGTTCAGGCCCATGTCGTAGCCCATCTCACCGAGGGCCCAGGCCTTCTTCTCCTCCGTGGCCTTGCAGTTCACGAAGTCGCGGATGTCCGGGTGGTCGACGTTGAGGATGACCATCTTGGCCGCGCGGCGGGTGGTGCCGCCGCTCTTGATGGCGCCGGCGCAGCTGTCTGCACCGCGCATGAACGACACCGGGCCCGAGGCCTCGCCGCCGCCCGAGAGGCGCTCCTTCGAGGAGCGGATGGCCGACAGGTTGATGCCGCTGCCGGACCCGCCCTTGAAGATGACGCCCTCCTTGCCGATCCACGACAGGATGGAATCCATGGTGTCCTCGACCGAGAGGATGAAGCAGGCCGAGCACTGGGGGTTCTCGCGCATGCCGACGTTGAACCACACGGGCGAGTTGAAGGCGGCCATCTGGTTGACGAGCAGGTGCGTGAGCTCGTACTCGAAGACCTCGGCCTCGTCCTTGGAGTTGAAGTAACCCTCCTCCAGGCCCCAGGCCTTGATGGTGAGCACCACGCGGTCGATGAGCTGCTTCACCGAGTACTCGCGCTCAGGTGAACCCATGGCGCCACGGAAGTACTTCGACGCGACGACGTTGGTGGCCAGCTGCGACCAGTCGGCGGGCACCTCGATGTTGTCCTGCTCGAACACGCTGGTGCCATCACCGGATGAGATGCCGGCGGTCCGGCGCTCCCACTCGAGGAGGTCGTAGGGGTGCTTGCCCTTCTTGGTGAAGTGACGGTGCAGCCCCAGGGCCTTCCCGCGCTTGGCCTTGGTCTTGTCGCTCGGCGCGGTGCCGACCACCTCAGTCGCCATCAGTTGCCTCCTCGGCATTCGTGTTGTCAGTCGTGTCGTCCTCGACCCCGAGCCCGCCGGCCAGCGCCCTGAGGCGTCGGCGCGGGGGGCGCTCGGTCGGAGCGGGCTCGGTCAGGAGCTCGAACATGTGGTCATCCAGCGGGCGCTGGCCACGGGGAAGCGGGGGCTCCCGCTCCAGGCGGTGCAGCTCGTCGGCGAACTCGTCGGTGTCCTCGAACTGGCGGTACACAGATGCGAACCGCACGTAGGCCACCGTGTCGACGTCCTTCAGCCGCCGAAGGGCGAGCTCGCCGATGGCGTTGCTCGTAACCTCCTGCTTCAGGCGGTTCCTCAGGCTCACCTCGATGTCGCGCACGGCGGCCTCGATGTGGGCGGTGGGCACGGGGCGCTTGTGGCACGCCCGCTGAAGGCCCGAGAGGAGCTTCTCGCGATCGAAGGGCTCACGGTCACCGTTGCTCTTGATCACGATGAGCGGCATCTCCTCCACGCGTTCGTACGTGGTGAAGCGCCTGCCACATGTCTGGCACTCCCGGCGCCTGCGAATGGCGTCCTTGGTGTCGGGCACGCGTGATTCCATTACGCGATGCTCAGAACCGTCGCAATAAGGGCAGATCATGCGCGAGACACTAGGTGTGGGGTGGCCGACATGGAGCGGCACACTACATCCGGTGTTTGCCCTGACGCAAGACCCTATTTCGCGCCATATGTTGCAAACTCGCAGCAAAGAGCGTGAAAATGCCCGCCCCGCTGGGGAATCGGGCAGTTCTGTAACTGCGACCGCGGGCTACGAGAGAAAGCGCACCCGGGTGATGGGCCAGTAGATCAACTCGGCCTGGCCGATCATCTGCCCTAACCCGTGACGGGCTGGCCCTTCGTCGGCGCGGGGGCGGTCACGCGGAGCGCCACCGGGTCGTTCACCGGGCCAACGTTGGAGCCCCGCGAGCGTCCGTTCACATCCTGCGTGCCCCGCGCACCACTGCCGGCGACCAGTACGAAGCGCCGGGTGGTGGTGCCGCCGGCCTTCAGGTGGCCGGTGCGGAAGTAGATATAGCCACCCCGCACCACGCCACCCATGGGGTTGGCCACGACGAAACCCCTGGGAATGGCTGCGCGGGTCACGGTGCTCTTCGCGGTACCGAGGCCATGGTTGGCGATCGCCAGGGTGATCGTCGTCTTCTGGCCCACCCGCAGCACGGGCCTGGACGCGGTCGTGGAGATCTGCAGCGCGGGGCGGGGCGCGGTGATGTACACGGTGATGGTCGACTTGACCGGCTCATTGGCCAGCGTGCGCAGCCGGTACGGCACGGGGGTGCTACGACCCGTGAACCCGCGCACGGGCGTGAAGGTGACCCTGCCGGTGGCGGGGTCCACCACGTAGGTGCCCTCCCCTGGCACCACCAGTCGCGTCACCAGCTTGCCGTCCGGCGTGACCAGTCGCAGCGAGGTGGGGTCAAATGACGACGGCCCCGACTCGTCGTTGCCCAGTGGGTTCAGCACCAGCGGGTGGCCGGTGGGGCCCTGGGCGAAGTCGGGGTCCGCCCACGGTGGCGGGTTCTCGTGCACCGTCACCTGCACCGTCGACGATGTCGTGCGCCCGGTGACGTCGGTCACCCGGTAGGGCAGGGTGCGGGTGACGCCGGCAAACCCGGGGTCGGGCGTGAACGTGATGGTGCCGTCGGGGTTGGCCCGGAATGTGCCCTCACCCGGAATGGTCACCTGCGACTGATACCGACCCGATGCCGGATCGCGCATCACCACGCTGGACGGTACGAACGGGGCCGCCCCGCTTCCAGAGTCGTTCAGCAATACCGGCAGCGTCACCGGCTGACCCTTGCCGGTGCTCTCTGCGTCGGGCAGCGCGATGGGTGCGGGCGGCACGACAAGCGGCGTCGCGGAGGGAGCTGGCGTCACGGCCGGGGGGGCCTCGGCCGGCGTAACCGTGATTGTGATGGTGGCCGAGGCCACCTGCCCCAGGGCATCCTGCATCTGATACGGCACGGGGGTCGCAACACCCGTGAAGCCGGGTGCAGGCGTGAAGGTGACCTGCCCGGTGAGCGGATACACCGAGTACGTGCCCTCGCCCGGCACCGCGAGCGTGGTCTGCGTGCAACCGGGGGGTGACTGCGCCGGGTTCACCCCGCAGAGCACCACCGTGGCGGGGGCCAGCGTGGTGAGCGCGTCGGCCTGGTCATTCGCAAGCGCGCTCACCGACACCGGCGTGCCGGCCGGCGTGGTGGCCGAATCGTCCGTGGCCGCGGGGGGCCCGGTGAGCGTGGGCGTGAGGGTGCTGGTGACCGTCCGCCCCAACACGTCGGTCACGCGGTAGGTGATCGGCGTGAGCGCACCGGGCGTGGCACCGGGGTCGGCGGTGAAGGTGGCGATTCCCGAGGCCGGGTTGAGCACCCACGTGCCCTCGCCCGGAATGTTCACCGTGGTCACGCAGTTGCTGGTGGCCGGGTCGATCAGACAGGTGCTCGACGCCGTCAGCGCAGCGGGTCCGCCCGCGAGCCCGGAGCCGCCGGTAATCGCCGGGAAGGGCTGGGCGATACCCACGGCCACCGGGTGCGCGGCGGGCCCGGCGGTCGGGAGTGCAGGGTCAGATACTGACGGGGTGATGAGGCTGCCGGCCACCTGACCGAGCGAGTCGGCGACCTGGTACACCGCCGCGGTTGCGGTGCCGGTGAACGTGGCGACCGGCGTGAAGGTCACTGCTCCCGTGGTCGGGTTGACCGTGTACACGCCCTGGCCCGCCACCACCAACCGCGTGGCAGTGCAATTGGGGGGCGCCTCAGCGGTGGGCGTGGCATCCGGGTCGCACAACTTCACCGATGTGGGAACCAGCGTGGCACCGCTCGCTGCGATGTCTCCGGTAAGCACGTCGATCACCTGCGGCGTGTTGTACGCACCGGTGCTCGTCTCAGGGTCGGCGATGGGCGTGCCCACCAGCACGGGGGTGAGCGTTCCGGTGTCCACCTGGCCCGTCACGTCGGTGACGCGGTACGTGATGGGCGTCAAGGGCCCCGCCGGCGCGCCGGGTGCAGCGGTGAAGGTGACCACGCCGGTCGCGGGGTTCAGGGTGTAGGTGCCCTCACCCGCAATCGTCACCACCCCATCGGCATCGCAGGCGGCTGGGGAGCTGCCCGGTGTGATGAGGCAGGTTGCGTTGGCACCACTGGTCTGCAGTCCCTGTCCGGCTGCAAGGCCCGAGCCCCCGGTGATGGTGGTGAAGGCCACAGTCGCTCCGGGAAGCAGCAGCTTCTGCTCGTCGCCCGCCACCGGTACGGCGGGCGGGTCGACCGTCGGCGTGATGGTGGCGCCGGCGATGCGCCCGAGCGAGTCGGCCACCTGGTACGCCACCGGCGTGGCGACGGTGCCACTGAAGCCCGGCAGGGGATCGAACGACACCGTGCCGTCAGGGTTCACCGTGTAGGTGCCCACGTTGGCCACATCGAGGCGCGTGGCAGTGCAGTTGGGCGTGGCCTGCGGCGGCGTGGTGGCGGGGTTGCACAACTTCACCGACGTCGGGGCGAGCGTGAGCATGGCGTCGGTGCCGTCGTTGTTGAGGACCGAGATGGACTGGGTCTGGTCCCACCCCGCGCGCGAGACATCGTTGTTCACCGCGAGGGCACTCGGGGGGCCGATCGTGGGCGTTACCGTGGCAGTGGCGCATGTGGCCTGCACCTGGGCCGTGACGTCCTGCGCCCCGGCCATCCAGGTGCCGCCGATCTGATTGCACACCATGTAGCGCGGAGGACTTACCGGCGTGCCCTGAAAGCCCGCCTCCGGCGTGAACGTGATGGCGCCAGTCGTCGTGTTCACCGAGTACGTGCCCTGCCCGCTCACCACGAGCGAGGTGAGGGTGCACGGAGTGAGACCCTGACCCGTCTGGGTGTCGCCGCACAAGCGCACACTCCCGGGCACCAACGTCACCGTGCCCACCTGGGTGTAGGGATTGCCGTCGGTAGGCGGCAAGGTGCCGGCCGAGTCGTTGGTGAGCGGGCTGAACACCACCGGCTGCCCGAAGCCGGCACCACCGGTGTCGGCGGTGGCACCCACCACCGGCGGCGGCAGCACCGTGACGAACAGCGACGACGAGCCCACCTGGCCCAGGCTGTCGGCCACCTGATATCCCACCGCAGGGGCAGTGCCCGTGTACCCGGGATCGGGCACGAATCTCACGGTGCCATCGGGCAGCACGGTGTAGGTGCCCACATTGGGAATCGTGATGCTCGTTGCCGTGCAGTTGGGGGCCACCTGCGCGGGGTTCGTCCCCGGGTCGCACAGCCTGAGCGTTGACGAAACCAGTGGCGCAGCGGCGGTGCCGGCGTCATTCGACAGCGGCGAGATGATCTGCGTGGACCCCTGCTGGCCAATCGAGGTGTCGGCGCGCACCGTCGGCTGCACTGGCACCACTGGCGTCAGCGTGCTGGTGGCCGACTGGCCCGTGGCATCCGTCACGCGGTACGAGATGGGGGTCTGGGTACCGGCCACTGCGCTGCCGTCGGCGGCGAAGGTGACCACGCCCGTGCCCTGGTTCAGCGTCCACGTGCCCTCCCCCGGGACCGCGATGACGCCGTCGGCGTCGCAGGCGGCGGGGTTGCTGCCAGGAGCGATGAGGCACGTCGACGTCGTGACGAACGCGGGGCCGCCCGTACTGGCGAGACCGCCGGTGCCCGTGACCGTGGTGAAAGTGGCAGTGCCGCCTGGAACAACCGACCTGGTCTCGGGGGTGGCCACCGGCGGCGCGGGCGGGTCGACGTGCGGCGTGATGGTGCTCATGGCCCTCTGACCGAGCCCGTCGACCACCACATACGCAATCGGAGTGGCGTCACCGGTGAAGCCTGGCACGGGGTCGAAGGTGACCACACCAGTGGCCGCATTCACCGTGTAGGTGCCGTCGGCGTTGGTGAGCGTGGTGCCGGTGCACGACGCCGCGGCCGTGCCCGTGGCGCAGAGTCGCACTGTGGTGGGATCGAGCGTGGTGCCGGTGCCGGCGGTGTCGTTGCCGAGCGGGGTGATGGTCTGCACCTGATCCCACGGCCCTGTGGACGTATCGGGGTTCGCCGTCGGCGCCGGCACCACGGTGGGCGTGTAGGTGCTGCTCACCTCACGGCCCACGGAATCGATGACCGAGTACGGCACGCCGGTCGCGGTGCCCGAGAATCCGGCGACGGGCGTGAAGGTGATGGCCCCGGTGACCGGGTTCACCGTGTACGTGCCCTGGCCAAGCACCACCACCGACGTCTGGTTGCAGTCCGGTGCCACGTCCGTCCCACCGCACAACCTGACGCTGGTTGCGGTGAGGGTAACGCCGGAAACCGTGATGTCGTTTGCCAGCGGGTTGATGGTCTGTGCCTGCCCGGCCGGGCCGATGCTGGTGTCGGGGTTCGGCGTGTCGGGCGGTGGCGGCAGCACGGTGGGCCTGATGGTGCTGGTGCTCTTCTGGCCGAGCGAGTCGGCCACCACATACTGAATGGCCGGGGCGGTACCGATGAACGTTGGCAGCGGGTCGAAGGTCACCCGGCCGGTGGTCGGGTTGACGGTGTACGTGCCCTCGGCCGTGGTGAGCGTGGTGCCGGTGCACGACGCCGCAGCCGTGCCCGTGGCGCAGATGCGCACGGACGTGGGGTCGAGCGTGGTCCCGCTGGCAGCCGTGTCATTGGCCAGCGGGTTGATCACCTGGTTGGTGTCCCAGGCATCGGTGTTGGTGTCGGGTGTCAGCGATGGCGGCGGGGGCACGATCGGGGTGAGCACGCCCGTCGCCTTGCTCGTAAGTGAGTCGCTCACCTGGTACGTCATGGGCGTTGCCGTACCGCTGAACCCCGCCACCGGCGTGAAGGTGATCTTCCCCACATCGGCCGAGGCCGCGGTGGTGTTCACCGACCAGGTGCCCTGGGCGGTGGTGAATGATGTGCGCGTGCACGGCACGGTGGTGCCGTTCTGCGGAGGCGTGGTGGTGGGGTCGCAAAGGCGCGTGACCGCCTTGTCAGACGCCCGGAAAGAGGCGCCATTCCCCGGCGTGGCCGCCGCCGATGCCCCGGCAACCTCGAACGGCGCGAACACCGCGCTGGTGGCGGGGGCGATGGTCTGGGTGCGGCTCGGTGCCCAGATACGCGTGGTGTAGAGACCATCCACATCGGTCACCTGGCCAGCGGTGACGGTGCGATTGGTGCTCTCGGCGGTGGTGGTGGCCGCGGTCACCACGTAGCCCGCGGCGTCACCGAAGTCGACGAAGTACCCGCTGGCGGCCGCAAGACGGGGAAAGGCGTAGTTGCCCGATGCGTCGGTGGTGGTTGTGGCGATCACACGCCCGGTGGAATCCTTCAAGGTCACTGGCACGCCCACGGCCGCGGGCCCCGCGGCCGTGCCGACCGTTGTGGTGCCGCTGATGGTGCCAAGGCACTCGGCCTCGGTCGGGGTGCCCACCGTCACGGAGGTTGACCCGGCGGTGAACGGCATGACCGTGCCGTTGAGCGTGGCGCTGCCCGTGGCGCCAACGAGGGTGGCGAAGGGGACCGAGAGAGGACCCGCGGGTATCTGCGCCGGCCCGATGGGGCACACCGACTCCGCTGCCACGGTGAGGCACAGCTGCGGGGCATCGCCGACAATCTTCACCTCGGCCGCCATGGCATCCCAGGTCGTTCGGCCGGCCAGCGTCACGCGAAATGTGGGGTCGGCACCGGAATCCGCTGGCAGCAGGGATGACAGATCAACGGTGCGCGTGCCGGCGGGGATCGGCACGTTCGCCCACGTGATGCCGTTGGACACCACAACCGTGCCCTCGGCGGTGAACACGGTGAGCGTGGCGCCCGTATAGGTACTTGCCGCCGGCGAGGTGAGGGTGAAAGTGCGCCATTCGCGGACGGCCCCGGCCTCACTGCACGCCATGCGCGGCACCAGGGCGGTGGCCTCCAGGTCGGCCCACGGCGGGGGCGTGGTGCACCCTACGGCGCCGCTGGCGTCGTAGGCCACAATCATGCCGTCGTGCCCGTTGCGCCACACGCAGTTGGCGTTGTACGGGTCGGCCACCAGCGTGTAGTGGTTCGCGGGGGACTTCGGCCAGCCCGGGCACGATGCACCCGTGCCGACGTCGAAACATCTGAGGCTTCCGTCGTACTGCGAGAAGTACACGCGCGAGCCAACGGTGTCAGGCGTGCGGTTGGTCCACTGTCCATCGACCACCGCCTTCAGGCCGGCATTCGCCGTAAGCGCGGTGCCGTCCTCCTTGAAGCACGGGCCGATGGTCGAGAGGGGGTCCTTGAAGCAGACGCCCTCGATGACGCCCGCAGCCGTGGGCTGCTCGTAGATGATCGGGCCGTGGCTATTGCTGAGCGTGACGCTCTTCGGCGGCGACCACCCCGGGCACGGCTGCAGGGTCTCGGGCACCAGACAGGCCGCGGCATTGTCGCTGGCACCACCGCCCGTCCTGAGGCCGGTGAGATACAGGCGTCCGTTCGACTCCTTGATGTCGCCGGTGACCTCGCGCGCGCGCGAGATGCCGGCCACGACCATGGGCGTGCCCGGGCAGACGGCGCCGAGGCCGCCGTTCGCGTGCATGTCGACGCAGATCAGGTCCGACGGGTTGGCAGTCGAATCGGTAGCGCTCGCAGACCAGGCGAACATGCGCGAGCCCACGATGACCGGGCTGTGCACGTTGTCGTACGACGTTGATGCCATCGTGATGGGCGCCATGGGGATGAACGTGTTCTCGAAGGTGCCGTTGCAGAAGCGCGGCCCTGTGGCGAAGCTCGAGATGTCCACGCACACGAAGCCACTCATGCCAGGCGGTGAGGGCGTGGGGCTCCCCGAGTTGGGCGTACCAGTGGGTACCCACAGGTGGTCGTACACCGTGTCCACGCCACCCGATGACTTACTCGAAGTGGTGCCCTTGATGGTGAAGGGCCAGCCGGGGCCGCATGTGGCCCCCGTGCGCAGGTGGCAATCAACCGCGCCGTCCGGCCATATCTGGTGGTGCCACACGTTGAACACGTGGTTCTGATCGTCGAAGAAGACGTCGTAGCCATCGCCTCTGCCGGCGCCTCCCGAAACGAATGTCCCGCCAGTGGGTGCCGGCTCAGTAGCCGATCCAGTGGCCACCTGCCGCCCGTTGTCGGCGCCCTGCGAGTTGACCGGGCCGGTGGTGCGCACGCTCTGGATGGCGCTCCAGCCCGCCACCGTGGTGGGAGCCGGGCCGAAGGTCGTTCCGTCCGCGGAGAAGGTGGTGGTCCATCCCTCCGGGAACTGCACGCCATCGATCCCAGTGAGGCGCAACTTGGTGGGGTCGAACTGCTGGGTAAGTTCCTGCGTCTGCGCACCCACCGTCACGATTGGCGCCTGCGCGGTGACCACGCTGGTGTTCTGCCCGCTGCCCGAGACGGTTGTCGGCACGGCCGTCACCGTCACGTCATTGACGGCAAGCGCAGAGGAGGCGGCCAGCGCGCAGAGAATAAGGACGCCGAGGTGCGCCACAAGACGGGAGACGTGCATGACCCCCTGTATACCGCTGGTGAGCCCCCGCGGACCGCGCTAGGCCGTTCTGAAGGTGGAAAACGGCAGAAGTGTCCGGAAAACCGGAATGCCGCTGGTTCTGCGACGACCTTCGCCGCGATGAGCGTGGTTGCTAACTGAGGAAGCGCACCCGGGTGATGGGCCAGTAGATCAACTCGGCCTGGCCGATCACGTTCGACTGCGGCGTGAACTCCGCACCGCGCTCCAGCCACACGTGGGCATCGCACGAGCCCGGCCGGTTGTCGCCCAGCACCAGAACCTGGTCGGGCGGCACCGTGGGGAACGAGGCCTCGTAGTCGGGCGTGATGGAGGAATCCACCACAAAGGGCGTGGGCTTTGCCTCGCCGGCCTTCTTCACGTAGGTCACGTAGGTGGTGTCGCCCTCGCCCAGCTTCTGCTCGGCCACGCCGTCGGGCCCGAACGAGTTGGGCTCGGCCACACGGCGCACCGCCAGGTCGCCGCCGGGCCTGAGCGCCGGATCGGGGTTCGACTGCGAGATGGTCACCTTCTTCACGGTGACGGTGTCTCCGGGCAGGCCGATGACCCGCTTGACGAAGGGCACGTCACCCGGCTCGCTGCACGCGGCACGCGCGCCCCTGGTGGGGTCGAACACCACCACGTCGCCACGCGAGATGTCCCGCAGCTTGTAGATGACCCTGTTCGCGATGACCCGGTCGGGCGCGCGGTCGCCCGTGGAGTTCGCGCCCTGAATCGCGGGGTACATCGAGTTGGTGGGAATCTCGTAGGGCTTGGCGATGGACGCCTGAATCACGAACGCCAGCGTGATGGCCACCGCCACCGGCAGCACCAGGTCCTTGATGATCTTCCTCATGCGTCGTCGCCGTTGCCGCGCGAGCGGCGCGAGACCAGCAGGTAGATCACGAAGCCGATGATGGCCAGGCCGAGGGCAACAATGATGGCGATGACCACCGCGGGCAGCCCGCCGCCCTCGCCGTCGACCTCGGCATCGAGGGCCGATTCGACGTCCTCTGCCCCGTCGGCCGTGGTGGATGTGCCACCGGGAACATCACTGGACGACCCCGACGCCGAGGTGCCGCCGCAGGCGCCGCCCGGGCGGCGGATGTTGGTGAGCTCGGCCTGGCGGATGACGTCAACGGCCGCGCCGTACTGCTGCTGGTCGGGCCGGA
>CAZIQQ010000060.1:0-3358 GCA_964541555.1 uncultured Bifidobacterium sp.
CCCACGCGCATGAGGTGCGTGCAGGTGGCCATGGAGGGCATCGACCAGCGCGGGTACTCGCACCACATCCAGCGGCTGATGGTGCTGGGAACCCTCATGCTCATGCGCGGCACCCAGCCGTGGGCGGCCACCCGGTGGTTCTGGGCCGCGCACGTGGACGCATCGGCGTGGGTGATGGCGCCGAACGTGGTGGGCATGGCGCTGTTCGCGGACGGCGGCGACATGATGACCAAGCCGTATGCGGCCAGCGGCGCCTACATAAAGCGCATGAGCAACCACTGCAGGTCGTGCGCATACGACCCCCGGCTGGCGACGGGCCCGCGTGCCTGCCCGTTCACCACCCTCTACTGGGACTTCCTCGACCGCCACCGTGAACGCCTCGGGCAGAATCCCCGCATGTCGCTCTCGATGCGCAACCTCGACCGGCGGGACGACCTGCCGGACATCCGCGCCCACGCGCGCACGGTGATGGACGACCTGGACGGGGGGACGGCCTGATGGACGAGCCGATCAAGCGACGTGGGCGCATCACCACCAGGGGCCCCGGCACCTCGCGGGTGCGCGACGCCGACCTGGCGCTGCTGCAGGGCCCGGAGCCCGACTTCGTATCAACCGACCCCTGGCGCGCCCTGCGCATACTCGGCGAGTTCGTGGAGGGCTTCGACCTGCTGGCACGGGTGGGCCCGGCGGTGTCGGTGTTCGGCTCGGCCCGCACGGGCCCCGACGACCCCGACTACGCGGCAGGCGTCGAGATAGGCCGACTGCTGGCCCGCGCCGGCCGCGCCGTGATCACCGGCGGCGGCCCGGGAATCATGGAGGCCGCCAACAAGGGGGCATGCGACGGCGGCGGGCTGTCGGTGGGCCTCAACATCGAGCTGCCGCACGAGCAGTACCGCAACCCCTACGTGAACCTGGGCGTGGACTTCCGGTACTTCTTCGTGCGCAAGACGATGTTCGTGAAGTACTCGGAGGCGTTCATCGTGATGCCCGGCGGGTTCGGCACCCTCGACGAGCTGTTCGAGGCGCTGGTGCTGATCCAGACCGGAAAGGTGCGCGACTTCCCGCTGGTGCTGTACCGCAGCGCCCACTGGCGGGGGCTCATCGACTGGATGCGCGAGTCGACGCTGGAGGAGGGATGGATCGAGGAGTCGGACCTCGAGCGCATCCACCTGGCCGACAGCCCCGAAGAGGTCGTTCACCACGCATGTGGGGGCAACGCCTAGTCGCACGTATGGGGGCATTGCCCCCGAAATGGCCGTTGCTGCACGGGCGAAAGCGACGGAAACTCGGATGCATGACGCATCCGGCCAGAGACGACGGCGACCTCCTGTCCGTATCGGCGGCAGCGCGCCTTCTGGGCGTGAGCGTTTCATCGCTGCGGGCATGGGCCGCGGCCGGCCAGGTTCCGCACGAGCGCACGCCGGGCGGGCACCGCAGGTTCGACCGCGAGGTGCTGCGCGCGTGGCTGGCCGCGCGCGGCGGCGCACTGCCCGAGCAGCCGTCGGGGCGTGGCAGCGCGCTGGTGGCCGGGCGCATCGAGGCGCGCCCGATGGCTGCCGGGGTGATCAGCGCGAACTCGCGTCACATCGTGAGCGACGCCCTGGCGCTGATGGCCGATGGCGGGCATCCGTCGCACCGGCGAACGCAGGCCAGGTCCGACCGCCTGGCAGAGCAGGTGTCCGACCTCGCCGACGCCCTCGAGGCCGGAGACCTCTCGGTGTGCCTGCGCGAAGCCGAGTGGCAGGCGCACCGCCACGGCGCCGCGGGACTGCCGGCCACGCAGCCGGTGGGAGAGGCCCTGGCGCTGGGCCGGGCCGTGGAGCGCGCCCTGCGCGAACACGGCTGCGACGATCACGACATCGCCGTGGCACGCTCGGCCCTCGACCGCATCATCTGGAGGGCGGCCGCGGGGCTGGCCGCCGGCAGGAGGTCGCGCGAGCACGCCCACGACGGGCTGGTGATGGGCCATGCCGCCTAGCGCGCGCACCCGTCAGGCGCGGGCATGGCTGCCCATCTCCGACGCCGCGAAGGCGCTTGGCGTGAGCACCAGCACGCTTCGCGCCTGGGCGGCCGACGGCCAGGTGCCCCACGTGCGCACGGCGGGCGGGCACCGGCGCTTCAACCCCGACGCACTCGCGGACTGGCTGGCCGAGCGCCCCGAGGCCGCCACGCCCCGTGAGGAGAGATCCACCCACGCGCGACCGTGTCCCGCGGCGGCCGATGTGCTGCTGCAGCGGGCAGATCGCATCGCGGATCTCGCCAACGGCGTGCCGGGGCATCGAGCGGCCGTGGACTGGGTGCTGGTGCTGTCGCAGGCCCTTCGCACCGGTCGCCTGGCCGATGCCCTCGCCCGCGCCGAGGCGCTCGGGCGTGCCCATGGGTCGGCGGGCTCGCCGGCGCAGGCGGCACTGCAGGTGGCCATCAGCATGGAGCGGGCCGTCGACGACGCGCTGGCCGAGGAACCCCACGACCTGTCGCAGGCCGACCGCGACCACGTGGCGGCCACCATCCGTCGGGTGGTGGTGCGAATCGCCGACTCCTGGGCGGCGGCCACGCCGCATGGCCGCGCCGAGGCGGCCGCGGCCGCCTAGCGCGCGGCGGGCGCCCGCACGGGAACGTCCACGGCCTCGAGCGTGGACCCATCGCGGCGCACGGCGCGCACCCTCAACGACGACTGACTGGCATCGACCTCGAGGAAGTGGTGCTCGGGAGTGCACCTGGCCAGCCCGGCGGGCATGCGCACGCACGGGTACACGGCGGCGCCACCTCCACCCGTGACGATGTAGGTGACTCCCCCGACGACCATCCGCTCGTACGAATGGTTGTGACCGCTCAGCACCAGCGACACGCCGTGCTTCCTGAACAGCGGCACCATCAATCGCTGCGTGGTGGTGGAGGGCTCATGAATGCCGGCCGTGTACGGCGGCTGGTGGATGGACACCACGCGAACGGGCTCGGTGGCGCGCTGGAGCGTGCGCCTGAGGAACGCCAGCTGGGCCGTTGACGACGGCTGGTTGCCGTCGAGCACCACCACGCGAAGCGGCCCGCGCGTGAACGTGTACCAGCGGCGGGGCGAGGCCAGCCGGGTGGCGGTGGAGTTACCGCCCAGGTCGTGGTTGCCCCACGTGGCGCGCCAGCGGATGCCCGACTTCAGCAGGCAGGCCTCGGGCCGGTCGAAGTTGGCGCTCGTGGCCTGGCCATCGGGCGTATAGAAGTTGTCGCCGGTGGTCAGCAGGAACGCTGCCGGGCGGGCGGCGTTGCTGGCGCACATGCGCGTGCTGATGGCCGCCTGGGCGCTGCTGCCGGTTCCCCAGTCGCCCTTGGCCAGGAACCTGACCTGCTGGGGCTGCTGCGCCAG
>CAZIQQ010000060.1:3458-11218 GCA_964541555.1 uncultured Bifidobacterium sp.
AGCGATGCGATACCCAGGAACGCCTTCATGGCGACCGATGGTAGGGACGGCGTCCGCTGTCACGATGCCGGGGGCAATCAGGCGCGAACGCGCATGATCGGGCTCATCACGCTGTTATAGTCTCCGACCTGCCGCGGCCGGGAGGGGTCACACCCGTGACCCCCGACCCCTGCTGCGGCTGACCAGTTACTGAACGAAGACCGACACCGGAGGCCCGGCGATCACCCCGTACCAGATCATGATGATCCTCAGCACCGAGGTGGATGGCGAGCAGCACGCAGAGGCCATCTCTCGCGTGCGGTCGCTCGTCGAGGACGCGGGCGGGACCGTGGACGACGTGGCCGAGTGGGGTCGCCGCAAGATCGCCTACCCCGTGCGCAAGCAGGCCGACGGCGTGTACGTCATCGTCACCTGCCAGACCACGCCCGAGGTCATCGACGAGATCGGCCGCGTGCTGTCCATCAGCAAGGACGTCGTGCTGCGCGCCATGCCGTTCCGCCTCACCGAGGCCGAGCTGGCCACCGTGCAGGCCGGCGGCGTGCCCGAGCCGGTCGACGAGCGCCCGGAGCGCGAGGAGCGCCCGCGCGGCGGCCGCCGTGGCGGTGGTGGCGGTGGCGGTCGCAGGCGCGACCGCTAGGCGCCGGACCCATTTCGAGGAGCTGACGTGCCAGCCGACCTGAACCGCGTGACCCTGGTGGGTCGCCTCACCCGTGACCCCGAGGTGCGCCACCTGCGCTCCGGTGACCCCGTGGCGTCGATGCGCCTGGCGGTGTCCAGTCGCGGGCGCGACGAGGGCGGCCAGTGGACCGACCGCCCGAACTACTTCGACGTCACCGTCTTCGGCCGCCAGGCCGAGACCGTGTCGAACTACCTGGCGAAGGGCCGGCGCATCGGCGTCGACGGCCGCCTCTCGTGGCGCGAGTGGGAAGCCCAGGACGGCACCAAGCGCCAGAGCGTCGAGGTCATCGCCAACGACATCTTCTTCCTCGACAACCGTGGCGAGGGCGAGGGCGGCGGTGGCGGCGGATGGTCTGCGCAGTCCGCGCCGGCCACCCCGGGCGGCGACCTGCCCGTGGACACCAGCGACCTTTCTTCACCGGCTCCGGCACCCGCCGGGGACGACGACATCCCGTTCTAGGAACCGACTGATGCAGGCAATCCTCCTCGAAGACATCAAGGGCCTCGGCGAGGCCGGGGCCGTGGTCAACGTGGCGCGTGGCTACATGCGCAACTACCTCGAGCCGCGCAAGCTGGCCGAGGTCGCCACGGCGGCCCGCATCGCCGAGGTGCAGCGCACGCAGGAGCAGCGCGCCGCCGCCCGGGCCAAGAAGATGGCCGAGGACCGCGAGCTGGTCGACCTGCTCGGCCGCACCATCCTCACGCTCAAGGCGAAGGCCGGCGGCGACGGCCGCCTGTTCGGATCGATCACGGCAGCCGATGTGTCGGACGCCATCCTCGAGGCCCGCGAGGTGCGGGTGGACCGCCGCCACATCACGGTGGACCCGCCCATCCGCTCCACCGGCACGTACGTGGTGCCGGTCGACCTGGGCGAGGCAGGCGTGGCCGAGGTCAAGACGATCGTCTCCCCGCTCATCGACGAGTGAGTTCCGAGACCGGAGCGGTTGCCCGCCGGCAGGCGGCGTCTCCCGCACCGGTCGGCGGCGGGCACATCGCCCCGCCGCAGAACCAGGAGGCCGAGCAGCTGCTGCTGGCCTCCCTCATCGACGGGCCGCAGAACAACATCGCCGAGGCGATGGCGCTCGTGCAGCACGACGACTTCTACCGCGAGGGCCACAGGCGCATCTTCAACGCCATCACCGAGCTCTTCGCGGTCGGTGAGCCCATCGAGCCCATCATCGTGATCGAGCAGCTCACGAAGACGGGCGACCTCGACATGGCGGGCGGGCGCGACGCCGTGCTCGACCTCATGACCACGCCGTACATCGCGGCGTCGTACCGCACCTACGCGGAGATCGTGCGCGACACGGCCACCCAGCGTCGCCTGCTGCAGGTGGGCCAGGAGATCGAGACCCTCGTGGCCGACCGCGAGGGCGAGACCACCGAGATGGTGCAGCGGGCCGAGGACCTCATCTACGACCTCACCCAGAAGCGCACCCGGGGCGACTTCGTGGGCACCGACACGCTGGTGATGACCAGCATGGAGCGCCTGGTGGCGGCCAGCGAGCACGGCTCGGAGGTCACCGGACTGCCCACGGGCTTCGAGGACCTCGACCGGCTCACCGGGGGCTTCCGTGCCGCCAACCTCATCGTGGTGGCCGCACGGCCCTCGATGGGCAAGACCGCCCTGGCGCTGTGCATGGCCGAGCACGTGGCCCTGGCAGAGGAGAAGCCGGTGGCCATCTTCAGCCTCGAGATGAGCGGCGAGGAGCTGACCCAGCGCATGCTGTGCTCGGTGGCGATGGTGGATGCCTCGCGCATGCGCAGCGGACGTCTGTCGGCCGACGACTGGCCGCGTGTGAGCCAGGCGGCCGACCGCCTGTCGAAGGCGCCCATCTTCATCGACGACTCCGAGGGCATGACCGTCACCGAGATGCGCACCAAGGCCCGGCGGCTGAAGGCCCGCAGCGGCGACCTGGGGCTGATCGTGGTCGACTACATCCAGCTGATGGAGGGCGCGCCCAACCTGCGCCGGCGCGATGAGAACCGCGTGCAGGAGCTGTCGGCCATCTCGCGTGGCCTCAAGATGATGGCCCGCGACCTCGAGGTGCCCATCATCGTGGTGTCGCAGCTGAACCGGTCTCCCGACGCACGAAACGACAAGCGCCCCATGCTGTCCGACCTGCGCGAGTCGGGCGCCATCGAGCAGGACGCCGACATGGTGCTGCTGATCTACCGCGACGACTACTACGAGCCCGACAGCGAGAGCAAGGGAATCGCCGAGGTCAACGTGGCCAAGCACCGAAACGGGCCCACCGACCGCGTGAAGCTGGCCTTCATGGGCACGTACGCGAAGTTCGCGAGCCTGGCCTCGGACCACGACGGGCGGTAGTGCCCGCCCCGCGGGTCGCGGGGGGCTGTCACACCGCAGGCCGCGCGCCCGCCGCGGCCCCTAGTTTCCGGGCGTGAGCGCTTCAGGAGACGTGACGACGACGCCCGTTCGCATCGGAATCAACGGCTTCGGCCGCATGGGCAGGCTGGCCCTGCGCGCGGCCAACGACTGGCCCGACCTCGACATCGCCCACATCAACGAGGTGAAGGGCGGCGCGGCCACGGCCGCGCACCTGCTGGAGTTCGATTCCGTGCATGGCCGGTGGCACCGCGACATCGGCGCCGGCGGCGACGCCGTGCTGGTGGATGGGCGGGCGATCGGCTTCACTGACCACGCCGAGCCCGGTGACATTCCCTGGGGCGACCTTGGCGTGGACATCGTGCTCGAGGCCACCGGCAGGTTCCGCACGCCCGAATCGCTGCAGGGGCACTTCGACGCAGGCGCGCGCGCAGTGGTTGTGGCCGCGCCCGTGAAGGACCCCTCGGCGCTGAACGTGGTGGTGGGCGTGAACGACCACCTGTACGACCCCTCCACCCACCGGGTGGTGACGGCCGCGTCGTGCACCACCAACTGCCTGGCACCGGTGGTGAAGGTGCTGCACGAGGGCATCGGAATACGCCACGGGCTCATCACCACCCTGCACGACCTCACCAACACCCAGGTGGTGGTGGACGCCCCGCACAAGGACCTCCGCCGAGCGCGTGCCGCCGGCATGTCGCTGATACCCACCACCACGGGGTCGGCCACGGCGATCGGGATGATCTTCCCCGAGCTGCAGGGGCGGCTGAACGGCGTCGCCGTGCGCGTGCCGCTGCTGAACGCATCGCTCACCGACTGCGTGTTCGAGATGGACCGCCAGACCACCGTGGATGAGGTGAACGGCCTGCTGCGGCAGGCGGCCGAGGGCCCCCTGCAGGGCATCCTGGGCTTCGAGACCCGCCCCCTCGTGAGCGTGGACTACCGCGACGATCCGCGGTCGTCCATCGTGGATGCCCCGTCCACGATGGTGGTGAACGGCACTCAGGTGAAGGTGCTGGCCTGGTACGACAACGAGTGGGGCTACGCCAACCGGTGGGCCGAGCTCGCGCGCATCGTGGCCACCCACCCGGGCGGGCTGCCCAGCCCATGAGCGCGGAGGGCGGCACCGGCGACGTGCGCACCTACGCGTACGTCACCGCCGCGTACTGGGCCGACACCATCACCGATGGCGCCATACGCGTCCTCGTCCTCTTCTACTTCTACCAACTGGGCTACAGCCCGCTGCAGGTGGCATCCCTGTTCATCTTCTACGAGGTGTTCGGGGTCATCACCAATCTGTTCGGGGGGTGGATTGCCGCCCGGTGGGGGCTGAAGTCGACGCTGGTGGGTGGGCTGTCGCTGCAGATCGGCGCGCTGCTGATGCTGGCCCTGGCGCCCACCGCCTGGCTGGTGGTGCCCTACGTGATGGTGTCGCAGGCCGTGAGCGGCGTGGCCAAGGACCTCACCAAGATGAGCTCCAAGAGCGCCGTGAAGATGGTGGTTCCCGAGGGGGCGTCCGATGCCCTGTTCCGCTGGGTGGCCGTGCTGACGGGGTCGAAGAACGCCCTCAAGGGAGTGGGCTTCTTCCTGGGCGGAGTGCTGCTGAGCACCGTGGGGTTCAAGCCCGCGCTGGCCATGCTGGCCGTGCTGGTGGGCGCCGCCCTGGTGATGGTGCTGGTGGCCGTGCACGGCGGGCTGGGTCGCGGCAGCGCGAAGGCCCGCTTCTCGCACATGTTCTCGAACAACCGCGCGGTGAACCTGCTCTCTGCTGCGCGTGTGTTCCTGTTCGCGTCCCGCGACGTGTGGTTCGTGGTGGGCCTGCCGGTGTACCTGCGCAGCGTGCTGGGCTGGAGCTTCTGGGAGGTCGGCGGCTTCATGGCCATCTGGGTGATCGGCTACGGCATCGTGCAGGGGCTCGCCCCCCGGCTGCTGCGCAGGCCGGGTGGCCAGGTGCCGTCGGGGTTCACCGCCGCCTGGCTGGCCTTCGTACTGGCCATCTTCCCCGCCGGAATCGCCATCGCCCTTGCCACCGGCACCGACGCCACCACGGTGCTGGTGGTGGGGCTCATCCTCTTCGGCGTCGTCTTCGCACTGAACTCAGCCGTGCACTCGTTCCTCATCCTCCACTACGCCGAGGGCGACCGCGTGGCCATGAACGTGGGCTTCTATTACATGGCGAATGCCGGTGGGCGGCTGGCGGGAACGCTGCTGTCGGGTCTCCTCTACCAGTGGCAGGGGCTCGAGGCATGCCTGTGGGCCAGCGCCATCATGGTGCTGGCGGCCGGGGCGATATCGCTGGCGCTGCCGCGCACCGGTGGCACCGCCCAGCGACGTCAGGGCGCGGCCCCCGCGGCGGTAGATGCCGCGGGGGCTCAGGGGTAGGAGAGCAGGGGAGGGCCCGACCCGTCCACGAGGACAGGGTGCGACTGTCCGGGCAGTCGTTGGCAGGGCTACCGATAGTCGCTGGAATCGTCCTCACCCATACGACGGGCAAGTGAAGGGGAGACCCGATGACCAGTACCCAGCACTCATTTGACGTGGCCGCACCAGAGCCAGCGGAGCGCACGATCCGGGTCGGCATCGTCGACGAGTACCCGGCGCAGGTGGAGGGCGTGGCGCGTGCTATCACCGAGGCCCGCGGCATGCAGGTGGTGATGACGGCCACGTCGGGTAAGGCCGCCCTCAACGCCATCCGCGAGGCCCGTCCCGACGTGGTGATCATCGAGCCGTGGATGCGCAGTGGCGACGGCATCACGTGCGCCGCGGAGATCGCTCGCGACCACCCCGAGATAACGCTGGTGGCGCTGTCGCGCCTGTGGGACGAGGACCACGTGGTGGAGAGCCAGTCGACCGGCATGGTGGCCCACCTCCCCAAGACGGTCGACCTGAACGACCTGCCGGCCCTGGTGCGCCAGGCGATGTCGGGCATCGAGGTACGCCCGCCCACCAACCGCAGCGCGGGCTCGCAGGCATCGCTCACCAACCGCGAGCGCGAGGTGCTGCGCCTCGCCAGCCAGGGGATGTCAAACACGGACATCGCCCACGAACTGTTCGTCACCGAGCAGACCGTGAAGTTCCACCTGTCCAACGTGTACCGCAAGCTTGGAGTGCACAACCGCACGCAAGCCAGCCACAAGGCCGCGCGGGCGGGCATCCTGGGCTGAAGTCTCACGCGATTTTCCAGTAGCGCTCGTCCGGAAAGCGGTTGTGGGTTTTCCGCATGAGGGCCTAAGGTCCCTGTCATGTGTCCCTCTGACGGCACAGGTCAGTCCGCTGCCCCTGAGCCCAAGTGCGTCGCCGTGCTGGACGAGTACCCGCTGTGGGTGGACGCCCTGGCAACCACGCTCGACCAGGACGGCAGCTTCTCGGTTGCAGTGAGGGCCCACTCGGGAGCAGAGCTGATCGACGGCCTGTCCTCCCACCCGTGCGAGGTGATCGTCGCGGAGCCGTGGTTGAGGAGCGGCGACGGCCTGACGGCGCTGCAGCAGGTGTCAGCCACGAGCCCGGGCCTGACCATCGTTGCCCTCTCACGGGTGTGGACCGACGACCACGTGCGCCAGGTGATGGACCTGGGCGCGCGCGCCTACCTGCCCAAGTCGACCCCGCCGGCCATACTGCCCGATCTCATCCGCAGCGCCATGGACGGCCTGACCACCTTCCCCGTGGCACCCGGCGCCCTGGACGGCGCCAGCGCACTGACCCCCCGCGAGCTCGAGGTGCTGGCCATGGCGGCCAACGGGCACGACAACCGCACCATCGCGGCGGGGCTGTTCATCTCGGAGCGGACGGTGAAGTTCCATCTGCAGAACGCCTACCGAAAGCTGGGGGCCCGCAACCGCACCGAGGCCTCGGCGATCGCCCGCCGGCGGGGGATGGTGCCGTGAGCGTGGGCGTGGTGAGAATCGACGCCGACGGCCTGATCGTCGGGTTCGACCCCGGCGCCGAGTTGGTTCTGGGCCACAGCGCCGAACGCGTGATGGGCATGCCCATGGCGCCGCTCATCATCCCCGAGCCGCTCCGGGCGGGCCACCACGACGGCATGGAGCGCTTCCTGCGAACCGGCGAGCCCTTCCTCATCGGCCGCACCATCGAGATAACCGCCCAGCACGCCAACGGATCGGTGCTGCCCGTGGAGCTGACCCTCACCCTGGAGTCCGAGGACCCGCTGGTGATCGCCGGGCTGCTGCGGCACCTCGACGCCTGATCCGAGGGGCTGCGCACGCCCTTCCCTGTGTAGCGCATCAATACTTGCGCATACAGGCTTTGTAACGATCACTACACAGTGCAGAAAGTGCCCGTTCAGGTTCTGTTCAGGTTCTGGAGGGCATAGGTTGCAGCCATCAGACGTCCCGAGGTTTGGGGCGTCTTCCTATGACACCGAAAGGATCAGAAGTGGCTGACAACCAGTTCGCCGTTTCGTACGTCCCCGGCATGGAGACCGGCGAGATTCCGCCGTCGCCCGTGGACCGTGATGAGAAGACGGCCATGATCTACAGCCTCGTCGACCCCATCTGGGACATCGACACGCTGCCGCTGACGTACACGAACTCGCGTTGGAGCGCGTTCTTCTACCGCGTCGACGAGAAGCGCCTTCGCCGCGTCATCCCCGATTGCATGGAGATCGAGGACGACATCGTCGAGCACTGGTACGTGGACCACCGCAACACCATGCTTGGTCCGTACGGCGAGTGGGGCCTCACCGTGGCCTGCTCCCACAAGGCCGGCGACGGCA
>CAZIQQ010000061.1:0-11169 GCA_964541555.1 uncultured Bifidobacterium sp.
CCTCACCGGGGAACGTGGCCATCAGTTCGCCTTCGCCCCGGTGCCGCAGCGGTCGGACCCGAACCCGAGATACGCGCCGATGGCGGCGCAGGCGGCCGGGGCCGCGGAGTTCGCGCCCTGGCCGCCGCGCTCGATCACGATGGCCACCACGATCGTCGGGTCGTCCACGGGGGCGTAGCCCACCCACCACGCGTGGTCGATGCCGCTCGGGTTCTCGGCGGTTCCGGTCTTGCCCGCCACGCGGAACCTCTCGGGCAGCGCGCCGAAGACCGGGGTGGCCGTGCCGCCGTTGCCGTTGGCCGCCCGCCGCAGGCCCGACTGGATGATCTCGAGGTTGTCCTTCGAGAGGCCCAGCGGGCGCAGGGCGCGGGCGCTCACGAGGTCGCGCAGCACGCGGCCATCGGCATCGACCACCGCCCGCCCCAGCGTGGGTGTGACGACGGTGCCGCCGTTGGCGAGGGCGGCATAGGCGGTGGCCATCTGGATGGGCGTGACCAGCACGTTGCCCTGCCCGATCGACATGTTGACCGAGTCGCCGGGTCGCCATGAGCAGTTGATGGGATCGACCTTGCGATCGCAGGTCTGGCGCTTGTAGGCGAGGTCGGGAACCAGGCCGGCGCTCTCGCCCTCGGTCAGGTCGAGCCCCGTGGGCCGCCCGAACCCGAAGCGGCGTGACCAGTCCTGCATGGGCCACCCCTGCGTGCGGTACGTGCGGTCGGCCAGTTCGTAGAAGAAGGTGTCGCTCGATACCTCGAGGGCCTCGGGCAGGGTGATGACCCCGTGCGCCTGGTTGTTGAAGCCCCGGAAGCGGGTCTTGTAGAGCACCACCGAGCCGGGGGAGTCGATTGCCTCGCCGGGCTTGTACAGGCCGGTCTCGAGGGCCGCTGCCGCGGTGATCGCCTTGAACGTGGAGGCGGCGGGGTACTCACCGCCGATCGCGCGGTCGAGCAACGGGCGGCTGGGGCTGGTGAGCACCCGCCGTACGTCGCGTGCGCTGCCCGACTGGAAGACGTCCGGGTCGAACGTGGGATACGAGGCCAGCGCGAGCACGGCGCCCGTGCGCGGATCCAGCGCCACGCCCGCGGCGCCGGTGGAGGTGCCCGACCCCTGCACCTCGGCGCGCAGGGCCGCCTCGAGGGCCTTCTGCGTCTTCAGGTCGATGGACAGCCTCAGGGTCTCGCCCGGTCGGGGAGGTGCCTGCGACAGCACGCCACGACCCACGACCTCGCCGCGGGCATCCACCTCGACCTGCTCGCGACCGGCGATGCCCCGCAGGTACTGCTCGTACTCGGCCTCGATGCCGGCGCGCCCGACGGTCTCGTTGCCCAGGTAGCCGCGGCCCTCGTACTCCCCGGCCTTCTCGGCCGGTATCGGCCCCACGTAGCCCAGGAGGTGTGCCGCCAGGCTGCCCTGGGGATAGTCGCGCACGTACGCGGCCTGAAGGCTGATGCCCGGAAGCTGGGCGCGGCGCTCCTCCACATATGCCTGGAGCTCGGGGGTGGTCTCCTCCTCCAGCACCACCGCCTCGAACGGCCTGGCCTCCTGTGCCTTCTCCACCTTCGCGCTGAAGTAACCCGGCGGGTGCCCGAGCGCCACGGACAGCCGCCGCAGGGCGGCCACGCCGTCGGGGCCCGACAGCTGCTGGGGCTCGGCCACCAGGTTGAGCACCTCGCGACTGGTCACGAGGGGGGCGCCGGTGCGGTCGGTGATCGCGCCACGCGGGGCCTCGGTGACCACGGTGCGCAGCCGGTTGGCCTCGGCGCGCTCCTGGTACTCGCCGCCCCCGATGACCTGCAGGAACCAGAGCCGGGCGATCAGCACCCCGAAGAGCACGAGCGCGAATGCCGTGAACGACGCCATGCGCAGCACCGAGCGCGGCGGCCGCCTGCGGCGACGGCGCGGGCGCCGGGGCTCGTCACCCGACGGGAGGTCCGGCGGCAGCGGGGCGGTGGTGCTCACGTGCGCAGCATCCCCGGTTCGACGTCCACCGGCGCCCCGAGCAGTCGCCGTACGACGAGCAGGATCGGGAATGACAACAGGCCCGTGAGGAGGATCGTCGGAACGATCATGCGCGCCGCCACGGCGGATACCACCATCTCGGTGCCCAGCAGCAACTGGAACACGGCGTACCCGACCTGCACGAACGCGCAGGCCGCGACGGCCAGCACCACCGGCAGGCCGAGGCTCTCGGCCTCGGGCCGTTCGGTGAACCTGCCGCACCAGTACCCGGCGGCAAGGTAGAGCAGTGCAAGCACGCCGAGCGTGCCCACGGGCGTGGTGAGCTCCACCAGCAGCCCACAGGCGAAGCCGGTGACCGCGCCCACGAACGGACCGCGGAACACCGCCACGATCACCACGAGCGCGATGCAGATGTCGGGCGTGCCGTCAGCCACCATGAGGTACGGCATGAGCGTGATCTGCAGCAGCACCGCGACCGCGGCCATGATGGCCACGCGCCCGAGGTGCGGCGGGCGTTCCGGCAGGCTGCGGATGCGGCCCACCGGCAGCGGGCGGGCGACATCGATCTCCCCGGTGATGGGATCGCCCACGGGCCCCGTCACCCCTCGGCGCGGCGCTTCGCGGCAGCCGACTGCGGGGTGAGCACCGCCACCGACGACAGCGCGCGCACGTCGACGAACGGCGTCACCTGGATGGTCTGGAAGGTGTCCACCGGCTGGGAACCCGCCCCCGCCACCTGCCCCACCGGAATGCCCCTGGGGAACACCGACGGCAGGCGCATGTCGGCGACGAAGCCGGCCGTGCGCACCACGGCGCCGTCGCGCACGCGGAACTCCCGCGGCACGCCGTCCATCATCAGCTGCCCGCCCACGCTCGGGCGCAGCACGCCGAGGGCGCCGCCCGAGCCGTCCACCGTGGCCCCCACGCGCGTCGATGAATCGGTGATGAAGGTGACGATGCTGCTGCCGACCGTTGCAGATGTGATCACGCCAACCAGCGACGATCCCGGAGCGGCCGCGGCCACGACCGGGCTGTTCACCATCACACCGTCGTTCGTACCCGCGTCGATGCGGGCCCGCGAGTACCAGTTGGTGGGCGACCGGCCGACGATGGAGGCCACCACGGGCCTGTAGCCGCCGGGGACGTCGTCGGTGATGCGCAGGAGCGCCCGCAGGCGCGCGACCTCGGCTGCCTGGTCCGTGGCGGCCAGCACCTGGGCACGAAGCGCGGCGTTCTCCTCGCGCAGGCGGTCGTTCTCGCTGTTGGCGCTGAACAGCCCGGCCACCCAGTCCCAGCCATCGCGGAAGGGCTGCACGGCACGGCTGCCGATCGACTGCAGGGGCGCCACCACACCGCCCGCGATCTGCTGCGTGCCATGCGCGGGGCCGCTGCCGCCCTCGCGGAAGTACGCCGTGAACAGGATCAGGCACACGACCACGAGGCCGCCGATCACGCTTCGTCGGATCAGCGTCCGTCGCCTCTCGAGGTCATTCCTTGGCGGTCGGGGAATCTCGGGTCCTCCTGCGGCTTTCTTCGCCGGGCCCCACGTTATGGCACCGGGGCGGACACGATGCCGGCGGCGGGGCCGCCATCACTCAGTAGCGGCTGCGCCTGTTCCTGCGCGACCCCTGCGACGAGCGGCGCATGACCTCGAACTCCTCGAGGGCGCGGCCCGATCCCACCGCCACGCACGTGAGCGGGCTGTCGGCAATGTGGATGGGCATCTCGGTCTCGGCCCGCAGGCGGTCGTCGAGGCCGCTCAGCAGCGACCCGCCCCCGGCGAGCACGATTCCCCGGTCCATGATGTCCGACGCCAGTTCGGGAGGCGTGCGGTCGAGGGTGGCCTTCACCGCGTCGACGATCTGGGTCACCGGCTCCTCGAGCGCCTCGCGAACCTGGTCGGACGACAGGACGACCGTCTTGGGGAGTCCGCTGATCATGTCGCGGCCGCGGATCTCGGCCTCGAGTTCATCCTTGAGCACGAAGGCCGAGCCGATCTCCAGCTTGACCTCCTCGGCGGTCTGGGTGCCGATCATCAGCTTCTCTTCGCGCTTCACGTAGTTGACGATCGCCTCGTCGAGTTCGTCGCCGCCCACGCGGATCGACTGCGCCACGACGATGCCGCCAAGGGAGATGACGGCGACCTCCGTGGTGCCGCCGCCGATGTCCACGATCATGTTTCCGGTGGGCTCGCCCACCGGCAGTCCGGCGCCAATCGCCGCCGCCATGGGCTCCTCGATGAGGTAGGCCTGGCGGGCGCCCGCGGACAGCGTGGCCTCCTCCACCGCGCGCTTCTCGACCCCGGTCACGCCCGAGGGAACGCACACGACAACCCGTGGGTGCGCCCACCTGTTCTGGTGCACCTTCTGGATGAAGTGCCGCAGCATGGTCTCGGTCACGTCGAAGTCGGCGATGACGCCGTCCTTCAGCGGCCGGATGGCCGTGATGTTGCCGGGCGTGCGGCCGAGCATGCGCTTGGCCTCGATGCCCACGGCGTGCACGTCGCCCGTGCGCTGGTCGATGGCCACGACCGAGGGCTCCGACAGCACGATGCCGCGCCCCTTCACGTAGACGAGGGTGTTGGCGGTGCCGAGGTCCACGGCCATGTCGCGACCGCCGAACCCGCTGAGGTAACTCATGACGCCGATCGGGGGCCTCCGGTGCCGATCGCGATTCCGTGCAGGGCGCCCGTCGGCGCCACCGGTGAAGGGTATCCCACCCCGCTATCCCGGCGAATCGCATGGGTGGTGATGCACGGCCGATTGCATCGCCCGGCGCACCGGGCGGCCATCACCGGACGTGGGGGAACAGCCCCGCAGACCCGAGCATCCGGGCCGTCGTGGACACCGGCAGGCCGATCACCGTGGTCGGATCGCCCTCGATGGACTCCACCAGCGCCGCGCCGGCGCCCTGGATGGCGTACGCGCCGGCGCGCCCCTGCCACTCCCCCTGCGCCAGGTACCAGTCCATGAGGGGTTCGTCGATCGGGTTGAACCGAACCTCCGCCACGCAGAGGGCCTCCGACTCGCCCGCGGCCGTGATGAGCACCACGCCGGTCATCACCTGGTGCGGGCGACCGGAGAGCGACTGCAGCATCGCGCGGGCCGCCCGCGCGTCGGGCGCCTTGCCCAGCGCGCGGCCGCCCAGCACCACCTCGGTGTCCGCCGCAAGCACGCCGCCGTCACCCGGCACGCCGCACCGCGACGCCACCTCGCGGGCCTTCCCGCGCGCGTGGGCCATCACCCGCTCGGCGGCGGGCAGGCCCTCGTCGCTGTCCTCGGCCTCACCGGAGGCCACCACCGTGAACGGCACGCCCAGCGACCCCAGCAGCCCACGGCGCTGGGGCGATCGCGAGGCGAGGATGATCAGCCGATGATCTCCGAGTCGGCGAAGTGGATGCCCAGCTCGCGGGCGGCCGACTCCGTGCCGTCGGAACCATGGATGACGTTCTGGCCCAGGTCGAGGGCGTAGTCACCGCGGATCGTGCCGGGAGCGGCGTCCTGCGGGTTCGTGGCGCCCATCATGGTGCGGCACGCCCCGATGGCACCCTCGCCCTCGATGCACATCATCACCACGGGGCCCGAGGTGATGAACTCCACGAGCTCGGCGAAGAAGGGCTTGTCGCGGTGCTCGGCGTAGTGCTCCTCGGCCGCATCGCGCGCCATCACGCACTTCTTGAGCCCCAGGATCGCGAAGCCGCGGCGCTCGAACCGGGCGAGGATCTCGCCGGACAGGCCACGGGCCACGGCGTCGGGCTTCACCATCACGAAGGTGCGTTCGGTCATGAGATGCGGGTCTCCTCGGAGAAGCTGCTTGTGGATGGGGATGCCGGTGCCGCGCAGAACGGGCACACGCGCCAGGCGGGGTCGAGCGGCTCGGAGCAGCGCCGGCACGGCTCGCGCAGCGGGGCGGTGCACATGGGGCAGACAAGGAACTTCGGCCCCACCACGGCCTCGCACTCCGGGCACCGGAGGCCCTCGACCTGCGCCTCGAGCGCGAGCGTCTCGAGCTCGCGGTCGTGGGCGTCGGTGAGGTACTCGGGCGGGCGGATGAACAGGTAGATCAGGGCGCCCAGGAACGGGATGACCAGCGCGATCAGCGTGGATCCCACGATGGCCCCCGAGTTCTCGAAGCGCCGGCGGGAGTCCTGGTACACCCAATAGGCGAGCGCCAGCCAGAGGGCCACGGCGAACACCTGGATGATCACCAGCATGATGGTCCACGCGGTGGACCCGAAGAAGTCAGACAGGGCGTTCAGGGTTCACTTCCTGAAGTCGTCGAGGCGCCAGACGGTGGCCATTGCGTCATCCGGGCCGGAGGCGGCGGCGAGTGTACCGGACCGGCCCATCGCCACGGGAACGAGATCGGACAGCAGGTGCAGGGAGCCCGCCACCAGCACGGCACCGCCCGGACCGGCGTCCTCGCACGCGCGCTCGAGCGCCGTGGCGGGGCCGGCAACCGCGTCGGCCTCGACCCCCCTCTCGCGCAGCATGCGGGCGATCGGCTCCGGGCGCACGGCGCGCCCCGACGATGCACGCGTCACATGCGCACGGCTGATGACCGGCGCCAGGGCGTCGAGGATGCCCGCAGCGTCCTTGTCGGCCATCATCCCGATGACCGCGACGGGCCGCACGTCGCCCAGGATCACCGGCAGCGCCTGCGCCAGTGCGCGGGCGCCAGCGGGGTTGTGCGCTCCGTCCAGCACCACCACGGGCGACCCGGGCACCACCTGCAGGCGGCCCGGGTTGTCGAGTCGGCTCACGGCACCCGAGACGGTGGCGGCGTCGAGGCCGCGGCCCAGCACGCGCTCGGCGGCACCCGTGGCCAGCGCGAGGTTGGCGCGCTGCCACCGGGCGGGCACGTCTGCATCAACGCGCAGCGCGCCGTTGGGAGTCGTGATGCTCATGGACTGACCGTTTCCGGGTTCCACCACGATCTCCTGCCCCACCCACCAACCCGCCATGGAGCGTGCATCCACCGCGGCGCGCACGCCGTCGATGCTGCCGGGCGCCTGCTCACCCACGACGAGCCCCGTGAAGCCCGGCGGGGCGACCCCCAGCTTCTCGCCCGCGATCGACTCGACGTCATCGCCAAGCAGCTCCGTGTGGTCGAGGTCGACGGCCGAGAGGGCCACCACCGGCGCGTCGATCACGTTCGTGGCGTCGAGCCGTCCGCCGAGACCGGCCTCGATCACGATGGCCTCCGCCCCGCCCATGGCGAAGGCGGTGAGGGCCGTGGCGGTGAGGGCCTCGAACTGGGTGATGGCGCCATCGGGCACGGATGCCACTGCGGCCTGAACGCGCGTGGCGGCCGCGGCGAAGGCCTCCGGCGGGATGATCTCGCCATCCATCGCGATGCGCTCGCGCCACCCCAGAACGTGCGGCGACACGTACGCCCCGGTACGCAGCCCGCACTCCGTGAGCAGGGCGGCCGTCATGCGGGTGACCGAGGTCTTGCCGTTGGTGCCCACCACATGCACGGCCGGGATTCCGCGGCACGGATGCCCCAGGGCATCCATCAGCGCGTGCATGCGCTCGAGCCCGAACCTCATCCCCATGAGGTCGAGTTCCGCGATCCAGTGCTCGGCGGCCGCGGGATCCACGGCGACTAGCCCAGGGCGTCGAGCCGGGCCGAGATCTCCTCGGCCTCGGCGGTGAACCTCCGGGCCTTCTCGCGCTCGGCGTCCACCAGGTGCGCAGGCGCCCGGCTGGTGAACTTCTCGTTCGCCAACTGCTTCTCGGCGCGCGCCAGCTCGGTGCGGGCCGCGTCGAGGGCCGCCTGCAGTCGCACGCGCTCGGCCTGCTCGTCGACCGCCGGTGCCTGCACCAGCATCCGGCCGAACGACACGGGCAGCACCAGGGCGTCGTCGCCGGGGTCGCCCACCTCGACGTTCGCGATGGCCGCGAAGGCGTCCATGGGGAGGGCGCCGGCATCCCCGGCCGCGACGCCAACCACCAGCGTGTCCTTGGGCGACACCCCGTGGTCGGCGCGGAACGAGCGCACGGCCTGCACGGCCTCGCGCAGGGCGGCGATGGCCGCCTCGGCCTGTTCGTCCCGCGGGCCCGGGGCCACGGCGGGGTCGTGCGTTAGCATGAGCCCCCGAGAGCCCGGCAGGCGGCTCCAGCACTCCTCGGTGGTGAATGGGATCACCGGGTGCGCGAGGGCCAGTACCTGCTCCAGCGCGGCGCCGGCGAACTCGGGCGACGCCTGACCGGCCTTCAGCAGTTCGAGGTACCAGTCGCAGAGGTCGTCGAACACCAGGTGGTAGAGCCCGTCGGCGAACTGGCTGAACTCGAAGCCCTCCACCAGGCGGTCGGAGTCGTCGATGGCGGCGGCGATGACCGAGGCGATCCAGCGGTCGCCCAGCATCGCGGGCGCCGGGGCAGCGCCCGCACGCCCGCCGCGATCGACCACCAGGCGCGTGGCGTTCCACAGCTTGGTCACCAGTTGGCGACCCTGCCGGATGCGATCCTCGCTGAACCGGACGTCCTGGGTGGAGGTGATCATGAGCAGCCCGAAGCGCAGGGCGTCGGCACCCTCGCGATCGACAACGTCGAGCGGGTCGATGCCGGTGCCCAGGCTCTTGCTCATGCGGCGGCCGTCGGGCGCCTGCACCACCGAGTGGATGTACACGTCGCGGAACGGCACCTCGCCCATGTACTCGAGCCCCATCATCACCATGCGGGCCACCCACAGGAAGATGATCTCGCGGGCGGTCGAGAGCACGCTGGTGGGGTAGAAGCGCTGCAGTTCCACCGTGCGGTCGGGCCACCCGAGGGTGGCGAAGGGCCAGAGGGCCGACGAGAACCAGGTATCGAGCACATCGGGGTCGCGCTCCCAGCCCTCGCCCTCGGGCGCCTCCATCCCCACGTGCACCTCGTCGCCGCGGTACCACACGGGCAGCTGGTGCCCCCACCACAGCTGGCGCGACAGGCACCAGGGGCGGATCTCCTCGAGCCAGTCGCGGTACACGCGCCCCCACGTGGGCGGGGTGAACCGGACGTGCCCCTTCTGCTCGGCCTCGATGGCCGGCTTCGCCAGGGCCTCCATGTCGCAGAACCACTGCAGCGACAGCAGGGGCTCGACGCGGGCGCCCGAGCGGTGCGAGAACGGCACGGTGTGCAGGTAGTCCTCGGTGCCACGCACCAGCCCCTGGGCGTCGAGGTCGGCCACCACGCGCTGCTGGGCCTCGGCCACCGGCAGGCCCCGATAGGCCTCGGGCGCCTGGTCGGTGATGCAGCCGTCCTCGCCGATGACCTGCACGGCGTCCAGGCCGTGGCGGCGCATGATCTCGAAGTCGTTGGGGTCGTGCGCGGGCGTCACCTTCAGCGCACCCGTGCCGAACGCCGGGTCCACGTGGGTGTCGCCGATGATGGGGATCTCGCGGCCGACCAGCGGCAGGGTGACGGTCTTCCCCACCAGGTCGCGGTAGCGATCGTCGTCGGGATTCACGGCCACGGCCGTGTCACCCAGCATGGTCTCGGGGCGCACGGTGGCCACCACGACCTCGCCCGAGCCGTCCGACAGCGGGTAGGCGATGCGCACCAGCGTGTCGGTGACCTCGCGGTTCTCCACCTCGAGGTCCGAGATCGCCGAGCCCAGGCCCGGGTCCCAGTTCACCAGGTAGGTGTCGCGGTAGACGTAGCCCTTCTCGTACAGATCCACGAACACCCGCAGCACCGCGCGGGCGTACCCGTCGTCCATGGTGAAGCGCTCGCGCGAGAAGTCCATCGTGCAGCCCAGGCGCGTGAACTGCTCGATGATGCGCCCGCCGTACTCGGCCTTCCACTCCCAGACGCGCTCGAGGAACTCCTCACGCGTCATGTCCAGGCGGCGGATGCCCTCTTTCGCGAGGTCCTTCTCGACCACGGCCTGGGTGGCGATGCCCGCGTGGTCGGTGCCGGTGACCCACTCGGCTTCGTAGCCCGCCATGCGGTGGCGGCGGATGAGAACGTCCTGGATGGTGCCGTTGAGGGCGTGGCCCATGTGCAGCGCGCCCGTGACGTTGGGCGGCGGCACGGCGATGACGTACGGGGGCCGGGGGCTGGACGGGTCGCCGCGCAAGCGCCCCGAGTCGTCCCAGGCCGCCACCCAGCGGGCCTCGACCTCATGCGGGTCGAGACGCGCCGGCCACCCGCCTGCGGCGTCAGCGGCTACGCCGACTCCCCGGCCTCGGCGAGGGGCGGGTGCTCCTCGTCGTCGTGGGAGTCGTGGGCGGCCTCGGTGACCAGGGTGGGCGGCAGGCCCTTCTCGATCGTCTCGCGGGTGACCACGCACTTGCGCACGTCCTCGCGCGACGGCAGCTCGAACATCACGTCGAGCAGCGCGGCCTCGATGATGGAACGCAGTCCGCGGGCGCCGGTCTCGCGCTCGAGGGCGCGGTCGGCGATGGCGTACAGGGAGTCCTCGCTGAACACCAGCTCGGCGTCGTCATAGGTGAAGAAGCGCCGGTACTGCCTGGTGAGGGCGTTCTTCGGCTCGGTCAGGATGGTCACCAGGTCGTCGCGCGTGAGCTGGTGCACGGCGGTGACCACGGGAAGGCGGCCGATGAACTCGGGGATGAGCCCGAACTGCACGAGGTCCTCGGGCAGCGACTCGGCGAAGATGTCGTGCGGGTCGACATCGGTGGCGGCGCGCAGGTTGGCGGCGAAGCCCATGCCCTTCTTGCCGACCCGGCGGTCGATGACCTTGTCGAGGCCCGCGAATGCGCCGCCGCAGATGAAGAGGATGTTCGTGGTGTCGATGGTGAGGAATTCCTGGTGCGGGTGCTTGCGCCCGCCCTGCGGCGGCACGGATGCCACCGTTCCCTCGAGGATCTTCAGCAGCGCCTGCTGCACGCCCTCGCCCGACACGTCACGCGTGATCGACGGGTTGTCGCTCTTGCGGGCGATCTTGTCGACCTCGTCGATGTAGATGATCCCGGTCTCGGCCCGCTTGATGTCGAAGTCGGCCGCCTGGATGAGCTTGAGGAGGATGTTCTCGACGTCCTCGCCCACGTAGCCGGCCTCGGTGAGCGCCGTGGCGTCGGCGATGGCGAACGGCACGTTCAGGATGCGCGCCAGGGTCTGGGCCAGCAGGGTCTTGCCGCAGCCGGTGGGACCGAGCAGCAGGATGTTGCTCTTGTGCAACTCCACGTCGGAGTCGCCGGCCTGCATCATCTGGATGCGCTTGTAGTGGTTGTAGACGGCGACCGAGAGGGTGCGCTTGGCC
>CAZIQQ010000062.1:0-10976 GCA_964541555.1 uncultured Bifidobacterium sp.
AGGAGGCGCTCTTCTGCATCGGCGACCGCCCCGAGGTGCGCTGGCCGAAGTACCGCGACGTGCTCCGCGGATTCGGGCACGCGAGCACGCAGTCGTACCTGGTGGCGATGTGCCGCATGGTCATGGAGGAGTACGACCTGCTCCCCCACCCCAACGCCGGGATCATGAGCGAGCGCGAGCTCCGGGAGCTGCGCGAGGTGTCGCCGAGCCAGGGCATCATGCTCGAGAGCACCAGCGAGAGGCTCTGCGCGCCCGGCGGCCCGCACGAGCATGCCCCCGACAAGAAGCCGCGCACGCGCCTCGCGATGATCCGCCGGGCCGGGAAGCTGCGCATCCCCTTCACCACCGGAATCCTCATCGGCCTCGGCGAGACCGAGGACGAGCGCGTGGACGCCCTGCTGGCCATCCGCGACCTGCACGACGAGTACGGGCACATCCAGGAGGTCATCGTCCAGAACTTCCGGGCGAAGCCCGAGACGCCCATGGCCGACGCGGGCGAGCCCGGGCTCATCGACCTGATGACCACCTGCGCCATCGCGCGCCTGGTGCTGGGCCCCGACATGAACATCCAGGCACCGCCGAACCTGTCGGCCGACTACGGGCCGCTGCTGCTCACGGGCATCAACGACTGGGGCGGCGTGTCGCCGGTATCGCCCGACTTCATCAACCCCGAGCGCCCGTGGCCCGACCTCGACCTGATGGCCGGCATGTGCCAGGAGTCCGGCTACCCGCTGCGCGAGCGGCTCACCGTGTACCCCGAATACGCCCTCGACCCCGAGTGGGTCGACCCCGGCGTCATGCCCTACGTGAGGGCCCTCGCCACCGACGCGGGCTACCCGCGGGAAGATGCCCACCTGACCGCGGAGGCCACCGCCTGATGGATCGCGTGACGATGCTGCGGCTGGGCGAGGACCGTGCCGATGGCGGCACCGCCCGTGAGTCGGCTGCGTGGGATGAGGCATCCGTGGGGTCCTCCGTGACGGCGCGCGTCCTCCCGGTGTCCCTGGGGCAGCCCCATCGTGGTGCCGCTGCCTTCGTCACCACCTGGGATCAGGCGATCGCCCTGCACGACGATGGCGTCGACGGCATCCGCATCACGGTTCTTCACGAGGGATCGCGCGCAGACGTTCTGGACGGCGTGCTCAGGTCGCACGCCGCGTTCCTGCGCACCACCCCCGAGCGCCTGACCGAGGCCGTGGACATCGCCTCGCTGCCCGCATGCGACGTTCGCGTGTCCATGGTGGCCCGCGACCTCGACGACGCCGTCGCCGCGGTGCGCAGCGGTGCCCGCGACGTGGTGGTGGACGGCTGGGATGACGACGCCGTCGCGGCGCTGCGCGATGCGATCCTCCCCGAGGTGCTGGTGGAGCGCACCGCCCTGCCGCTGGGCACGCCTATCGAGGCCATGCGCGACCGCGTCGCGATGCCGCTGTTCACGTGCTGGCTGCAGCAGGTGGACACCCGCGGCGCCGCCCGCCCCCGTCACCCGTGGGCCCCGGGGCGGGACATGCACCCTCCGGTTCCGCCCCGCCGGGCATCGTCCGAGTGGCCAGACGCCGCATGGATGGAGGCCGATCAGGTGCGCGATCTCGATCGCGTGCCACCCGACCTCGCGGGAATCCTCGAGCGCTCGCTCGCGGGCACCCCGCCGACCGTGCCCGAGATGGTGCGCCTGTTCGAGGCACGGGGCGTGGAGGTGGACGTCATCGCGCACGTGGCCGACCAGCTTCGCGAGCGCGCCAATGGCGAGCAGGTCACCTACGTCGTCAACCGGAACATCAACTACACGAACCAGTGCTACTTCCGGTGCGGCTTCTGCGGATTCTCGCGGGGACCCAAGAGCTACAACGCCCGGGAGACCCCGTACCGCATGGACCTCGACGAGGTCGTCACGAGGTCCCAGGAGGCCTGGGACAAGGGCGCCACCGAGGTGTGCCTGGTCGGGGGCATCCACCCCGACTTCACCGGCGACTTCTACGCATCGGTGCTCGAGAGCATCAAGGGCGCCCTTCCCGACATGCACGTGCACGCGTTCACCCCGCTCGAGGTGTGGCAGGGCGCGCACACGCTGGGCGTGCCGGTGCGCGAATACCTGGAGCGCCTGAAGGCGTCCGGGCTGGGATCACTGCCGGGAACCGCCGCGGAGATCCTCGACGACGACGTGCGCGAGCACCTGTGCCCCGACAAGATCCGCACGGCCGAGTGGGCCGAGGTGATGATCGCCGCCCACGAGAGCGGCATCCGCGCCACGAGCACCATCATGTGCGGCCACATCGACGGCCCGGTGTCGTGGGCCAACCACTACGAGGTGCTGCGTCAGGTGCAGCGGCGCACCGGCGGGTTCACCGAATTCATCCCGCTGCCCTTCGTGCACATGGCATCGCCCATCTTCATCCAGGGCCGCTCGCGCCCGGGCCCCACGTGGGACGAGGTGGTGCTGGTGCACGCCGTGGGCCGCATCGCATTCGACGGCCTCATCCCCAACATCCAGGCCTCGTGGGTGAAGCTGGGGCTCGAGGGCGGCGCCACCCTGCTGCACGCCGGCTGCAATGACATGGGCGGCACCCTCATGAACGAGAGCATCAGCCGCTCGTCAGGCGCCTCGCACGGCGAGGAGGTCACGGCCGACGAGCTGGAGGCCGTCATCCGCGCGAACGGTCGCATCCCGGCACGGCGGAACACCCTCTACGACATCGTGGAGACGGCGGTCTAGCGTCCCGGCCATGGGCCCTTTCCCCCGGTCGGCCGCCGTCGCCGCGGTGTGCGCCTCGCTCGTCGCGGTAACGGCACACGCCGCACCCACACCGCACCCCTGCCTCACGCCGGGCCCGGGTGATGCCTGCCGGGGTGCAGACCTGCGGGGTGCGGACCTGCGGGGGCACGACCTGCGGTATGCCGACCTGCGGGGCGCCAGGCTCTCGGGCGCCCGCCTCACCGCCGCCCGCCTCGACAGAGCGCGGCTTCGCGGCGCCGTCATCCATGGCGCCGCCATGCGCGGGGCATCGTTGCGGGGCGCAGACCTCCGCCGCGCCCGGATCGGGATCCTGCACAAGACGACCCGGGCAACCCGGAGCGCCAACGCGATCGACCCCTGCGCCACCTCGTGTGCCTTCACCGACCTGTCGGGGGCCGACCTCTCCGGGGCCACGCTTTCCGGCACGCACATGCAGTCGGTGGACCTCGGCCGGGCGAACCTCTCGGGGGCCAACCTCGGGGGTGCACGGATCTCGTCGAGCGACTTCACCTCGGCCGATCTCTCGGGCTCCAACATCGGCGGCGCGCGCATCTTCCTGAGCGACTTCACGTCGGCCGATCTCTCGGCGGCCGTCATCGCGGGGACAGGCCTGTTCACCAGCAATCTCACCGATGCCTCGCTGCGCGGCGCAACCACCGTGGGCCCCGTCTCGACGGGAGGCGTGCCGCAGATCCTGGTGGGGGTGGCCATCGACGGATCGACCGTGACGCGCACCGACTTCACGGGGGCGAACCTCACGGATCTCTCCACGTCGCGCACCGACATGGCCCCGGCGATCCTGACCGGGGCCTTCGAGCAGCCCACGTGGGTACTGCGGGGCGCCGTCGACTACGGGGGCGTGACGGGCCTGTCGTGGCCGTCGATATCCTGCGCGCTGCCCCCCCGGCCGTACGGCTCCGCGCCGGTGGACATCGCCACGCTCGACCCGACCTGCGCCACGCCCCTGCCCGGAGGCGGGAGCGTGACCTTCGGGGTGGGTACCGGGCGCCCGGCCGCGACCGTATCGGTCAATGCCCTTCCGCCGGGCGCGGTCGTCGGCCCCGGGCAATCCCGCCCCACGACGTCCGTGGTGATCTCGGTGCCCTGGGGCATCGGGATGTTCCTCTTCGGCACCGGCTCCTGATCCATCAGGGCGCCTGCGACGGCGACCCGGCGCTCAGGCCCGGTCGCGCTCGCGCAGGGCCCTCATCATGTTCTCGACCCGCGCGAACTTCAGTCGCGGCCTGCCGAGTTCCTCGCCCTTGGAGATCTCACGGGAATCGAGGTAGCTCCAGTCGGCGAACGACACCACCTCACCCTGCCGCTCTGCGAGGAAGCGCTCGAACACCCTGGCGGGCAGCACGTCCCGCCGCAGGCGCTGCGCCCGCACGTCGTCGAGCAGCATCTCCACGCTTTCCTGGGCGTCCGGCTTGTTGGTGCCGATGATCCCGTTGGGCCCGCGCTTGATCCAGCCGGCCGCGTACTCGCCCACACGGGCCTGGCCGGTGAGGGGGTCGATCACGCGTCCACGGTCGTTCGGGATGGTGGCGGTGATGGGGTCGAAGGGGACACCCGGCAGCGAGACCCCCTGGTAGCCGATGGCGCGGAACACGATGTCGGCGGGGATGACCTCGTGGTCGTCCGTTGCGCGGGCGCGCAGTTCCCCGTTGTTGCCGCGGTAGAGCTCGTTGCGCACGACCTCGATGCCCTCGACGCGGTCCCTGCCGACGATCTCCACCGGTGACACCAGGAACCGGAAGACGATGCGGCGGTCGTGCCCGCGGTCGCCGCGCTCCGAGAGCTCACGGAGCAGTTCGAGTACCTGGTCGCGACCCCGGTCGGGCTGCTGCTCGGTGTCGTGCAGCGAGTGCGGGTCCAACTGCATGTCGGCCGGGTCGACGATGACGTCGATGTCGTCGCGCTCGGCCAGCTCGCGCAGTTCGCGGTAGGTGAATGCCGCCTGGGCCGGCCCGCGGCGCCCGAGGATCGTCACCTCGCGCACCTGGTTGGCCGACAGCGCGCGCAGCGCGTGACCGCCGATGTCGGTGGCGGCGAGCTCATCCGGCGGCAGCATGAGTACCCGCGCGACGTCCATGGCCACGTTACCGTTGCCGACCACCACCACGCGTTCGCCGCTGAAGTCGAAGGTCAGGTTGCGCTGGTCGGGGCTGGCGTTGTACCAGCCCACGAAGTCGCTGGCGCCGTGGCTGCCCGGCAGGTACTCGCGGGGAATGCCCAGGCGGCGGTCGGACCGTGCGCCCACGCAGTAGATGACCGCATGGAAGTACTCGAGGAGGTCCTCGTGCTCGATGTCCGTTCCGAACTCCACGTTGCCGCGGAAGCGGAAGTCGGGGTGCGCGGCGATCTTGTCGTACACCCGGGTGACCGACTTGATCTTGGGGTGGTCCGGCGCGACACCGGCGCGCACCAGGCCGAACGGGGTGGGCAGCCGATCGAACATGTCCACCTGCACGTGGATGTCGTCCTGCGACAGCACATGCTCGGCGGCGTAGAAGCCCGACGGGCCCGATCCGATGATGGCCACGCGCAGCGGGTTGCGACTGCTCCCCACCGGCACCTAGATCACCACCCCGTGCTCGTCGACCGGTGACCGGAAGACATCCTGGTCCTCACGCCGCACCAGCTCGTGCAGCGATCCGGGTGCGGGCGCCGTGCGCAGGCCACGCACCAGCGCCGCCGGGCGCCCCGATGACTTGCCGATGAGCATCCCCGCGGCCGCGGCGATCTCGTCGCCCAGCGCCTGGTCGGTTGCCACCAGCATCCTGCCCTCCCTGTCGCGTCCACCCCGGTGGTCGAGCACCGGCTCGAATCCCGCCACCCCGACGGCCACGTTGACGAGGCCCCTCCGGAACGCCCGGCCGTGGGTGTCGGTGATGACAACCCCCACCCTGCCACCCGCCGCCGCCGAGAGGGCGTGCTGGATGCGCCGGGCAGACGCATCGGGGTCATCCGGCAGCAGCACCACCGTGCCATCGGCGGTGTTCGAGGCATCGACGCCGGCATTGGCGCAGATGAACCCGTGCCGGGTCTCGCACACCACCAGCGAGCGGCGCCTGCGCACCACCTTGCGGCTCTCCCCCAGGATCACCTCGCACAGGGCGGGGTCTTTCCCCGTGGCGTCCGCCAGGGCACGCGCCTCGTCGCCGGGCGCGACATCGGCGAGGCGCACGATTCGCCCCTCGGCCTTGCTCACCACCTTGTGCGCCACGGCCAGCACATCACCGGGCTCGAGGCCTGCATCCAACGCGACATCCGTGAGCATGCCGGCAAGGTCGTCGCCGGGCACGATCTCCGGCAGCGCCCCCAGCACCATGATGCGCACCTCGTCGCCGGGCGCCGCACCCCGTACCGCGCGGGCGCTCAACCGGCCGCCCCGGACGCCGGCTGCCCCAGCCCCAGCCGGGCCAGCGCACGGCCCGTGGCGCCGCCGGGCTCGCGCCTCACCAGCTCGGCGAGGTCGTCGGGGGTATCGACATCAAGCCCGATACCGGGGTGGTACACGACCTCGGCGCTCACGCCCGTGGCCGCCGCCTGGGCCACATGCAGGGCCAGCGAACCGGGGCCGAGATTGGGCGCGAACGCCCCGGGCGGGGTGATGAGCATCGCATTCGTTCCCGTGCCGTCCTCTGACCTCGCCAGCACCACGGCGTCGCCCTCGGGTGCGGCGCCTATGAGGTGATCGATGTCCGCGGTCGTGATGAGGGGCAGGTCGCTCACCACCACCAGGGCGCTGTGGGCGTCGAGGACGTCCAGGCCCAGCGACACGGCCGCGTTGATGCCCTCGGGCGGATCGTGGTCGGCCACCGTGCGCGCGCCGATGCTCTCGGCCACGGCGCGGGCCCGCTGGTCGGAGGTGACCACCACGATCTCCCCCAGCCGCGCGCTGCCTGCGAGGGCGGCCAGCACGTCGCCGAGCATGGCCGACTGCAGCACGCGCCGCTCTGCGCGATCGAGCACCCCCGAGAGGCGCCCCAGCGCGTAGCCCAGCCTCTTCACGGGCACCACGGCGCCCACGTCGTGCGCCGCCATCAGCCGGCCGCCTCGATGACGGTGCGCGCAAGGCGCTTCCGCGACGGGCGGTCGGGCATGAGGATGTCGGCCAGCACGGGCCGTACCCCGAGGGCCTCGATGCCGGCGGCTTCTGCTGCGTCGGACTCATGGATGACGAACGTGGCGCACACGTCGGCGTAGATCTCCGCCATCTGGCGCGCAGAGCACTCCGCGTAGCCGGCCCCGCGCAGGAACCTGTGCGCAGGGCCCTCCACGGGTGCCCCGCCGATGATGGGGCTCACCCCGATCACGCGATCGCGCCGGGCGGCAAGGGCGTCGCGCACTCCCGGCACCCCCAGGATGGTGCCGATCGACACGATGGGGCTGGATGGGGCGATGACGATGAGCTCGGCAGACCCGATTGCCTCGATCACGCCCGGCGCCGGGGCGGCGTCTGCCAGGCCCTCGATGCGTATCGCCTCGATCTCCTCGCGGGCGCCATCACGCACCAGGTACTCCTGAAACCGCAGCTCACCCGTGGGTGTTGTGATGATGGTGCGCACGGGGTCGTCGGTCATGGGCAGCACGCGGGCCTCCACGCCGAGACGGCCCCGGAGGTCGTCGACCACGTCCGACAGCCGCGCGCCATCACGCATCATGAGGGTGCGGTGGATGTGCGTGGCCATGTCGCGATCGCCCAGCCCGAACCACGCGGGGCGCCCGTACGTGGCGAGGCCCTCCAGGCAGCGGAAGGTGTCGTCCGCGTACCCCCAGCCCCTGTCCGCCACCACCCCGGCGAGGCAGTAGAGGTTGATGTCGAGGTCCGGGCACACCAGCAGCCCGAAGAACTCCCCGTCGTCACCCGTGTTGACGATCGCCGTGAGGTCGCGCTGGCCACCGGCGAGCGCGAGCCCGTGCACCATTTTCGATCCGCCGGTGCCCCCGGCAAGCGCCACGATCACGGGCGCGAGGCTACCAGCGAGCAGGCGCCGTGCGGCCGTTCAGTCCATGTCCGCGTGAATGGACATCCAGAAGGTGCGCTCCACCATCAGGCGCGCGCCCCATCGGCGGTGCAGGCGGTCGATGGGGCGGAGCTCCGTGGTGTCGGCGGCCACGATGATGTCGCACCTGCGGAAGGGGCTCGACACCACCCGCAGGCCATGCGCCTCGGCCAGCGCGCCGATGTCGGCGGGCGTGAGCGGCACGCCACCGCGGGTGCCGATGAGCGGCAACCGGAATCGCACGCTCGTGCCCGCCGGGAGATCGCTCAGGGCCAGTCCGGTGAACTCACGATCGCCGAGGTCGATGAGGTCGTCCACATGCTGGGTGGTGAGCCCCAGGAGGACCCCCACGCGCTCGAGGTCGAGCCGCTCGGCGGGGGTGATGACCCCATCGAGCAGGGCATGCGCGACGTGGTCTGCCATCAGGAACCCCGCCAGGCGTGACGCGCGGGATGGCGAGAGCCCCAGTTCCCGGGCCAGGCGATCGAGTTCCTCGACCTCGCCGTCCTCGATGTGGCGGTCGTCGAGGGCGCTGTTGAGCGCGGCCGCCCAGCGGCGGTCGGCCTCGGTGAGCTCGCGGTCGTCGTCCGGGTGCTCCTCCGCGTATTCCAGCGACAGGGCGCCAGCCCCCATGACGCGCCCGACACCGGAGTTCCTGAACACGAGCCAGAGCCCGGCGCAGACAAGGGTCAGGCCGATCCAGGTCTTTGCGCTGGGGGTCTCGCCGAGCAATGGCCACGCGGTGAGCACGCCCACCACGGGCACGAGCAGGAACCACGACGACACCGTTGCCGCACCGCCCCGCATGAGCGCGAGGTAGAAGAACGTGAAGGGCAGCGCCGAACCGACGATGGCGATGAAGACGATGAGCGCGATGTCGCGCCCGCCCATCGACGTGGGCCCGGATTCGAAGAGGACCGACAGGATCACCAGGATCGGCCCGCCGATGAGCATCTGCCACCCGGCGATCGCAACCGGCTCGGCGCCCCCCCGGATGCGCTTCGCCACTGCCACGGTTCCCACCGCCCAGGCGATGGCGCCACCCAGCACGACGATCGACACCAGGCTCACGGACGGCGGCCAGAGCGGGCCCTTCCACGCCACCACGATCGCGCCGAGCAGCCCCACGCCCAACCCACTCCACTGCACGCGCGTCATGTGCTCGCCCAGCACGAGCACGGCGAGCAGCGCCACGAACAGGGGGTCGGTGTTCTGCAGGACGGCCGTGAGGCCGGCCCCCTCGTAGGCGATGCCGATGTACGAGGCGCCGTACAGCAGCACGGACTGCGTGAGGGCGAGGATGAGCACCACGCTCCACGGGCATCCGGGCATGAACGGGCGCCTCAGCGCGATGAGCACCACCAGCAGGAAGGCGCCGGCGATGGCAACGCGCGCGCCGGCGGCGAGGAGCGGCGGCCACGACTCCACGAGCCAGGCGGAGGGCACGTACACGAGCCCCCAGCCGAGCACCGCGGCCAGGCCAAGTACGGCGATGACGACCCGGGCATCGCGGGGGGGCGCCGCGGGGGAAGCGTGGCTCATGCCGGGAACCTTGCCAGAGGCGGCCGCCGGCCCGTCGCGCCCGGGGCGGTGACCTAGGAGCGGGAGGGGGCCAGCACCATCCAGAGCCCCACGCACACCAGGGCAAGACCAACCCACAGGCGCACGCCGGGGGTCTCCCCAAGCAAGGGCCATGCGGTGAGCACGCCCACAACGGGCACCAGGAAGAACCAGGCCGACACCTTCCCGGCCTCACCGCGGCCGAGGGCCACATAGAACAGGGCGAAGGGAATGGCGTTCCCCACCAGGGCGATCAGCACGATGAGGCCGATCTCGCGACCGCCCGTGGTGCCCGGCACGCCCTCGATGGCCAGCCCGATGGCCGCGAGCATGGCCGCGCCGATGACCATCTGCCAGCCCGCGATGGCCACCGGCCGTGCACCTGCGCGAATGCGCCCGGCCACGGCCACGGTGCCCACCGCCCAGCCGAGTGCACCGACCACGACCAGCAGGGACACCCACGAGACCCCCGGAGGCCACAGTGGGCCCTTCCACACCACGGCCGCCGCGCCGACGAGCCCCACCACCAGGCCCGCCCACTGGCGGCGCCCAAGGCGTTCGCCCAGCACCAACGCCGCGAGCGCGGCGACGAACAGGGGGTCGGTGTTGGCCAGCACGGCCGCGGCGCCGGCGCCCTCCTCGGCGATGCCGATGAACGTGGCGCCGTAGAAGATCACCGACTGCGTGAGGGCCAGCACCAGCACCACACCCCACTCCGTGCCCGGCATCACGGGCTGCCGCAGCAGCAGGAGCACGCCGATGATGATGAGCCCACCCACGCCGATGCGGGCAGCCGCCGCAAGGAGCGGGGGCCAGGCCTCGACCAGCCAGGCGGATGGCACGTAGGCGATGCCCCACGCCACCATGGCCACGACGGCCAGCAGCGATGCCGATGCCGGGCCGCGCGAACCCCCGCCGGGGGTCATCTGGGAGGTCTCGCGGCGCGCGGGCGCATCCGGTGGAGATTCGCCGGAGCCCCCGCATCTCCTCCCCCCGGGAAGGCTCCGGAGGGCACTTTCCGGTGCTTTTTCCCTTACACCGTAGCCTTACAACGTAGGCCCTCAGGCCTTACAGCGTAGGCGGTTTCCATCACACTTTGTAAACATTGTTACGAGTGATGAACATGCCCCGATACTCCCATGGGGACTGAACTTTCAGCCGTGAAACTTGCGCCGGAAACCGCCCATCCGGGTCTTGTCCCGGCCGACGATCGTGACATATGCTCTTTGCATCTCCTGGGGGACAGACCTCAATCCCGGTTCGACCGGGGCGGGGCACCAACCCAGGCCTATCACTGCAACACCCTATGACTCTTCAAGGGGGGACGCCACTAATGGCCGACCAGTTTGCTGTTTCCTACATCCCCGGTGCCGAGACCGGGGAGATCCCGCCTTCTCCCGTCGACCGTGACGAGAAGACGGCCTTCATCTACAGCCTCGTCGACCCGATCTGGGACATCGACACGCTGCCGCTGACCTACACGAACTCGCGTTGGTCGGCTTTCTTCTACCGGTGTGACGCCAAGCGTCTCCGCCGCGTGGTGCCCGACTGCCTCGACATCGAGGACGACATCGTCGAGCACTGGTACGTGGACCACCGCAACACCATGCTCGGCCCGTACGGCGAGTGGGGCCTCACCGTGGCCTGCTCCCACAAGGCCGGCGACGGCA
>CAZIQQ010000063.1:0-10850 GCA_964541555.1 uncultured Bifidobacterium sp.
AGGCCGCCATCGCGGCGGGATGCGACGCCAACGTCTGGTTCGTCGACCTCGACGTTTAGGACGAGCCATCGAGGCCCCCTGTCGGGTCCGGTGGTCCGGGAGAACCGAGTGGGGTAGTGATAACCCACGAATGCGGTCGGCAGGGGTGTCATCGCACACTTCGGGCCGGTAGAGAAGGCGGGTGCGCCCCCGTGCCCTCCTGACCGCTTTCCTACTGCTCCTGGCGGTAGCCAGCACAGCCTCCGCATCGCTGACGCCAGCGGTGACGGTGACGGCGTCGCCCGCAACGGTGGTGCCGGGCAACACGGTTGATCTCGTCGCTGCGATGCCCGTGGCGAGTTCCGGGACGATCTCGCAGGAGATCGTGATGCAGATCGACCCGGCCAAGGTGAAGCTCACGTCCGCCGAGGACATCACGGCGCCGGCGGGCTGGACCATCACCTTCTGCTCCACGACCTGCAACTCGGCGCCGACGAACTTCTCGGCCACGAAGCCGGCGAACGCCGCGGCGTGGGCGGCGGTGAAGGCGGTGCGCGCGGTGGGCAGCGTCGACAGCCAAGGTGAGTTCCAGGGCAGGCAACTGGCGGCGCGCACGTCCACGATCGCGATCCCCGCGACCGGTCCCTTCGCCGCGACGGGTAACGGAGATGGCTGGAACGTCTTCTTCGACAACCGTGGCTACGTCTTCAACATCTTCCACCACACGGGTGGGAACGGTGCCAACGTCGACTGCCGCGACCGTAACGGCGTGACATGCGGCAGCAACTGGCCGTACGGCCAAGGCACGGGCAATGGCATGACGTCGTTCGTGAGCGGTGGCTGGTACGACCCCGTGCACAAGCACCTCTGGTACGACGCCACGCGCAGCTACGAGGTCGGCTTCGAGTGCGTTGATGTCAGTGACATCGCCAATCCGCAGCCATGCGGGGGCAACGCCGCGTCCACCTTCGTCGCAGCGGGAATCTCGGTGAGCCCCATCTCCGGAACCCCGAACTTCGGCGGCTTCAACGATGGCAAGACACGCGGCATCGCCGCGATCGGCGGGCGCATCTTCAGCCAGTCGAGTGGCGGCAGCAGTCCGAAGGTTATTTGCGTCGACACCCAGGCGAACGGAGGGCTCGGGGCCAAGTGCCCCGGGTCGCCCTTCGACCCCACCCCGGGTCAGTCGTCGAACTACATCGGCGCGGTCCTGGCGTCGGGTGGAAAGCTCTGGGTCACGTCCTCCAATACCGCTCCCCGCGGCGGCATCTCCTGCTTCGACCCCGTAACCCTCCAGCTGTGCTCGTCGGCGTGGCCGCAGACGTGGTCGAGGGGCGTCCCGGGGCCGGAATACCACCTGTTCGAGATTCCCACGGCCGCCGGCGGGATAGGCGGTATCTGCGCGACCACGTCCAATTGCTACTCGACAACGGGGACGTCGGTCACGCTGAACAGCGGGTTGGCCGCGTGGTACGACGGCGTGGGCGACCCCTATGCGCAGGCCGAGCACGCGCTGCGCCAGGGGTCCCGCCTCTACCGCGGCAACGGCAACGGTGCGCTGGGGAGTGCGGGCTCGATGACCTACTCGTGCTGGGACCAGGCGAGCAATTCCGGTGCCGGCGCGCGGTGCGCCAATTGGCCGATAGCGGTGGCCAATTACGGCATTGCGCTGGACCCCCTGAACGACAACTGCGTCTGGAAGAACGACCACCAGAACGCCATCAAGGCATACGACGCCCGGACGGCCACGGAGAACTGCGTGACGCCCCCCAGTCGCGTGGTGATTCCCGCGGAGGCAGCGGTGCCGCGAATGGCCTGTGCCACGCCGGGATCGGGCGTGCGCGAATGGCGGTCCATCAAGCTTCTCGCGCCGTCGTCCTCCGGCTATGCGGGCGCGGCATTGACCATCCTCGACTCGGCTGGCCAGGAGATCCCGGGCTGGACCGACATTCCCTTCAGCGCAGCCAACAGCCGGCTGATCGACCTTGCCAGCCTGGGCGTGGGCACCACGGGCCAGTCCCCCACGTTCATCGTCGAATACACGGACCTCACCAGTGCCACCAACAGCTCCGTCGAACTCGTGGCGGTGGGTGACGCGCCTGAGCTCTGCCTGCGCCCGGAGGCGGTCTCGTCCTGCCCGGTGGTGCCCGGGCCGGGCCAGCAGCCTGACTCCCCGGCGAACGGGTCGTTCGCCGTGCTGGGCGATGGCTCGGCCACGACGGGGTCGGGCACCACGCCATACACCCAGGGCACTGCGTCGGTCACCATCGGCGCCGGGCCGAGCCCTGCCTGCGCCGCCACGCTGGTGGGCAGCACCCTGAGCAATGATGAAAACGCCTTTCCCATTCCCGGCGCCACGGTGGCCCTGCTCAATTCATCTGGTGTTGCCATCAACTACCCCAGCGGCCATCCGCAGGCCGGACAGGCGATCACCGCCGTGACGGACGCGAACGGTGACTACGCCTTCCCCCTCCTTGCGCCGGACACCTACAAGGTCAAGTTCGTCAATACGGCCGCCGAGACCGTTCAGAATTCACGCAAGATCGCCTCCTCGGCGGGGCCCGGAGCGTGGAGTGACTACACGAGCGCCAGCGGGAGCGGGGCGGCTCGGTCGGCGGTTTCGCCCTCCACCTCGATCGCAGCGGGGGGCCCTGGCGTGGTGAATGCGTATTTCACTGCCGGTCCCAAGGCACCCACGCGGACCGGGGTCGCATCGCTCAACACCGCCATCGCATTCGATCCGTTCAAGGCATCCGGGTCATCATCGGCCGCCACCCCGTCGTCGGGGTCCAGCTTCGGGAGCACGGAAAAGGCGCTCACCCGCCTGTGCGGGGGATCCGACGTGCCGCCGAACTGCAGCCAGACCTCGATCTCCACGAGCCAGGGCACGTGGAGCGTCAACTCGAACTCGGCGTCTGCCGGCGCGGGAACGGTCACCTTCACGCCCGCCAGTGGTTACACGGGCACTGCGCCAGCGATGACCTACAGCATCACCGACGCCGCGAACAAGAAGGCCTCAGCAACGCTTACCCCCACGATCGTCGGGGCGCCCAGTGCGGCGAATGACACCTCCACGGGGGCGTGGGACACCAACCAGGCCATCTCGGTGCTCACCAACGATTCAGCGGCGTCGGGCGCAAGCCTTGTCACCGGCACGGTGGCGCTGTGCCCCGCCAATGCGACGTCGCCCTACACGGCGAGCAACTGCAATCAGTCGACGCTGACCATCAGCAATGAGGGCACCTACACCGCAAACGCGAATGGCACCGTCACCTTCGACCCGCTCCCGTCCTTCAGCGGCCAGGTGCCCACGCCGGTGCGCTACATCGTGCAGGACGACACCGGGCAGGCGGCATCGGCCCTCATCACTCCCACGGTCACCGAGCCGGCGCTCCCCGTGGCAACCCCTGAGACGAAGCCCGTCATCCCTGGCGGCACCGCCACGTTCAGCAACCTCGTCACGGGGCAGGGCGCCCTCGCCACCGGCGCATCGCTGCAGACCGGCAATACCAACGGCCCCTGCCTGATCGACCCCTCCGACTCCGTATGCAAGGCCACCTTCGCCATCACGGGCGAGGGCGCGTGGACGGTCGACCGCACGACGGGCGTCGCAACCTTCGTCGCGTCTGGTTCTGCAACCCCCGGCACGAAGACCGCAGTGACCTACCAGGTGACCGACGGTTTTGGCCGCACAGCGAGCAGCACCCTCACGCCCACGGTCGTTGGAAGCCCGACCGCCCAGCCCGACACCTCCACCGGCCCCTGGGACACCAACCAGGCCATCAGCGTGCTCACCAACGACTCCGCCGCATCCGGCGCGAGCCTCGTGGCCACCACCGTGAAGCTGTGCCCCAACCCGCAGCCGGCGGCGCCCTACACCGCAAGCAACTGCAACCTCTCGACGCTTGCGATCAGCAACGAGGGCACCTACACCGCGAACGCCAATGGCACCGTCACCTTCGACCCGCTGCCGTCCTTCAGCGGCCAGGTGCCCACGCCTGTGCGCTACGTCGTCCAGGACAACGCCACCCAGGTCGCATCTGCGCTGATCACCCCGACGGTGAGCGCGCCCGCGCTGCCTGTGGCAACCCCTGAGACCAAGCCGGTCATCCCCGGCGCCACCGCCACCTTCGCCAACCTCATCACCGGCCAGGGGGCACTTGCCACCGGATCGGGCCTGCAGACCGGAAACACCAATGGCCCCTGCCTGATCGACCCCTCCGACTCGGTGTGCAAGGCCACGTTCGCCATCGCGGGCGAGGGCACCTGGACGGTCAACCGCACCACCGGAGTTGCCACCTTCCAGGCACTCAACAACGCCACCGCCGGCACCAAGACCCCGGTCACCTACCGCGTCACCGATGCGGTGGGCCAGACGGCCACCAGCACCCTCACGCCCACCATCCCCGCGCCCCCGAGCGCCACCAACGACACCTCCACCGGCCCCTGGGACACCAACCAGGCCATCAGCGTGCTCACCAACGACTCCGCCGCATCCGGCGCGAGCCTCGTGGCCACCACCGTGAAGCTGTGCCCCAACCCGCAGCCGGCGGCGCCCTACACCGCAAGCAACTGCAACCTCTCGACGCTTGCGATCAGCAACGAGGGCACCTACACCGCGAACGCCAATGGCACCGTCACCTTCGACCCGCTGCCGTCCTTCAGCGGCCAGGTGCCCACGCCTGTGCGCTACGTCGTCCAGGACAACGCCACCCAGGTCGCATCTGCGCTGATCACCCCGACGGTGAGCGCGCCCGCGCTGCCTGTGGCAACCCCTGAGACCAAGCCGGTCATCCCCGGCGCCACCGCCACCTTCGCCAACCTCATCACCGGCCAGGGGGCACTTGCCACCGGATCGGGCCTGCAGACCGGAAACACCAATGGCCCCTGCCTGATCGACCCCTCCGACTCGGTGTGCAAGGCCACGTTCGCCATCGCGGGCGAGGGCACCTGGACGGTCAACCGCACCACCGGAGTTGCCACCTTCCAGGCACTCAACAACGCCACCGCCGGCACCAAGACCCCGGTCACCTACCGCGTCACCGATGCGGTGGGCCAGACGGCCACCAGCACCCTCACGCCGGTGATCCCGGCACCGCCCACGGCGTCCCCCGACACCTCCACGGGCGCCGTCGACACCAACCAGGCCATCCGCCCGCTGCTCAACGACGCTGCGGGAGCGGGCACCACCCTTGCCGCCTCCACCGTGCGCATCTGCACCACCGCGACCGCCACCGGCTCGTGCACCGCAACCTCGCTGAACGTCTCGGGCGAGGGCACCTACACCGCGAACTCCGACGGCACCGTCACCTTCGACCCGCTGCCCTCCTTCACCGGCCCGGCGACCCCCATCAAGTACGTGGTCGAGGACGCCCTCGGCCAGAAGGCCACCTCCACCATCAGCCCGCAGGTGGTGAGCATCCCCCCGCCCGCCGCCTCATCTGACTCCACCACGGGCCTGCCGGGCGCAACGCAGCTGATCAACCCCCTTGCGAACGACTCCGCAGGATCGGGCGCCTACCCGCTCGATGGCACCAGCGTGCGCCTGTGCGGCCCATCGGAGGTCGCGCCTGCGTGCACCCAGATGAGCCTCACCACCTCAGACGGCATCTTCACCGTCAACCCGCTGACCGGCTTCATCAGCTTCCAGCCGGTGAGCGGCATGCTCGGCACCGCAGCAGCCGTCACCTATGCGGTGGCAGATGGGGCCTTCCAGCGCACCTCATCCACCTACACGCCCCGGGTGGTGGGGGAGGGCCCGCCGCAGGTGGCGCCCTCGAGCGTCTCGGTGGCCCACGCCACCCCGGGCACCATGGCCCCCCAGGTGACCCCGGGCACCGCGCCCATCGACCCGGCCAGAAGCTGCCTTGCCGCCCCGGGTGCCACCTGCCAGCCCGGAGACACCTCGCTCACCCGCCCGGAGGGCACCTACCTGCTCGATGCGGCCTCAGGCGTCGTCACCTTCACCCCGTCGCGCGGGTACTCGGGCACCCCGGCAGATCCGGTGCGCATGTGCGTCACCGACATCGCAGGCCAGGGCGCCTGCGGCACGCTCACCCCGACGGTGGCGCCCGCCCCGGCGGAGGGATCGCGCCCGCTCGCCGGATCGCCCACGCCCCAGGCCCTTCCCAACACCCAGAGCACCATGGCCGGCCAGGCGGTGCTCGTGCGCCCGCTGGCAAATGACTCGCCCTCGTCAGGGGCGATGCTCGACCCCTCGAGCCTTCGCCTTCGCGACCCGCGAACCGGCCGGTATCAGGACACCGTCACCATCCCCGGCCAGGGCACCTTCAGGGTCAATCCCGATGGCACCGTCACCTTCACCCCGCAGCCGGGCTTCACGGGCACCACGCCTGCGATCGGCTACCGCGTCACCGACTCGCTCGGCAAGACCGCCACCAGCACCATCACCATCGTGGTGCGCGACACCCCGCCGCCGTGGGCCGATCCCCAGTTCGAGCAGGCCATGCGCGGCCAGTCGGTCGATTTCGACCCGATTGCATCCAGCAGCCCGGGAGGCGCGCCCTTCGTGCCCGGATCGGTGGGCATCAAGGACCCTGAGACCGGCAGGTGGACCACCCGCGTGGTGGTGCCCGGGCAGGGCACCTGGACGGTCGACCCCCGGACAGGGCGCGTGAGGTTCCGTCCCCTGCCGTCGTTCGCAGGCCCTGCGACGCCCATCAGCTACCGCATCGCCAATGCCCGCGGGCAGAAGGTGACCAGCACCTTCCACCCGCTCATCCGCGAGAAGAGGCCGGCGCTGTCGATCACCACCCGCGCCTCGCACACCACGCTGCGGCCCGGCCAGAGGTCGCTGATCACCCTGCGCATCGCCAACCACGGCCTTGCCACCACCACGCGCACCGTCACCCGGGCGCCGATCCCGAAGGGCTTCGCGGTGGCCAACCCCATGGGCGGCACCGTGCGGGGCGGCTGGATCTGGTTCACCACCGGCAACCTGAAGGCCGGCGGCGGAACCACGCGCAGGTTCGTGCTGGTGGCCACATCAGAGGGAGTGGGGCAGGGCAACCAGCAGCTGATCGGCTGGGCGACCTCCTCCAACACCCGGTCGGTCAACGACCCCACGGCGCTGCGGGTGATCGGTGCGGTGAGCGGGAAGGCGCCGGTTACGGGGTAGCGCGGGAGGGGCCCAGCCCGGGTCCGGGAGAACCAGGTGGGGTAGGAATAACCCACAAATTCGGCCCTGATTCCAGCGCTGGGCTTGGGTGCGCGGCACACTGAGGTCGGTGAGTGTTGGGTCTACCCCCGATCGTCGGTGGCTCGTCCGGGCCTTGCTGCTGGTCGCTGCAATGCTGCTTCCGTCGGCTGTGGCCGTGGCACCGTCGACTCCTGCAGTGACGGTGACGGCGTCCCCGGGCACCGTCGTGCCGGGCAACACGGTTGATCTCGTCGCTGCGATGCCCGTCGCGAGTTCCGGGACGATCGCGCAGGAGATCGTGATGCAGATTGATCCGGCCAAGGTGAAGCTCACGTCCGCCGAGGACATCACGGCGCCGGCGGGCTGGACCATCACCTTCTGCTCCACGACCTGCAACTCGGCGCCGACGAACTTCTCGGCCACGAAGCCGGCGAACGCCGCGGCGTGGGCGGCGGTGAAGGCGGTGCGCGCGGTGGGCAGCGTCGACAGCCAAGGTGAGTTCCAGGGCAGGCAACTGGCGGCGCGCACGTCCACGATCGCGATCCCCGCGACCGGTCCCTTCGCCGCGACGGGTAACGGAGATGGCTGGAACGTCTTCTTCGACAACCGTGGCTACGTCTTCAACATCTTCCACCACACGGGTGGGAACGGTGCCAACGTCGACTGCCGCGACCGTAACGGCGTGACATGCGGCAGCAACTGGCCGTACGGCCAAGGCACGGGCAATGGCATGACGTCGTTCGTGAGCGGTGGCTGGTACGACCCCGTGCACAAGCACCTCTGGTACGACGCCACGCGCAGCTACGAGGTCGGCTTCGAGTGCGTTGATGTCAGTGACATCGCCAATCCGCAGCCATGCGGGGGCAACGCCGCGTCCACCTTCGTCGCAGCGGGAATCTCGGTGAGCCCCATCTCCGGAACCCCGAACTTCGGCGGCTTCAACGATGGCAAGACACGCGGCATCGCCGCGATCGGCGGGCGCATCTTCAGCCAGTCGAGTGGCGGCAGCAGTCCGAAGGTTATTTGCGTCGACACCCAGGCGAACGGAGGGCTCGGGGCCAAGTGCCCCGGGTCGCCCTTCGACCCCACCCCGGGTCAGTCGTCGAACTACATCGGCGCGGTCCTGGCGTCGGGTGGAAAGCTCTGGGTCACGTCCTCCAATACCGCTCCCCGCGGCGGCATCTCCTGCTTCGACCCCGTAACCCTCCAGCTGTGCTCGTCGGCGTGGCCGCAGACGTGGTCGAGGGGCGTCCCGGGGCCGGAATACCACCTGTTCGAGATTCCCACGGCCGCCGGCGGGATAGGCGGTATCTGCGCGACCACGTCCAATTGCTACTCGACAACGGGGACGTCGGTCACGCTGAACAGCGGGTTGGCCGCGTGGTACGACGGCGTGGGCGACCCCTATGCGCAGGCCGAGCACGCGCTGCGCCAGGGGTCCCGCCTCTACCGCGGCAACGGCAACGGTGCGCTGGGGAGTGCGGGCTCGATGACCTACTCGTGCTGGGACCAGGCGAGCAATTCCGGTGCCGGCGCGCGGTGCGCCAATTGGCCGATAGCGGTGGCCAATTACGGCATTGCGCTGGACCCCCTGAACGACAACTGCGTCTGGAAGAACGACCACCAGAACGCCATCAAGGCATACGACGCCCGGACGGCCACGGAGAACTGCGTGACGCCCCCCAGTCGCGTGGTGATTCCCGCGGAGGCAGCGGTGCCGCGAATGGCCTGTGCCACGCCGGGATCGGGCGTGCGCGAATGGCGGTCCATCAAGCTTCTCGCGCCGTCGTCCTCCGGCTATGCGGGCGCGGCATTGACCATCCTCGACTCGGCTGGCCAGGAGATCCCGGGCTGGACCGACATTCCCTTCAGCGCAGCCAACAGCCGGCTGATCGACCTTGCCAGCCTGGGCGTGGGCACCACGGGCCAGTCCCCCACGTTCATCGTCGAATACACGGACCTCACCAGTGCCACCAACAGCTCCGTCGAACTCGTGGCGGTGGGTGACGCGCCTGAGCTCTGCCTGCGCCCGGAGGCGGTCTCGTCCTGCCCGGTGGTGCCCGGGCCGGGCCAGCAGCCTGACTCCCCGGCGAACGGGTCGTTCGCCGTGCTGGGCGATGGCTCGGCCACGACGGGGTCGGGCACCACGCCATACACCCAGGGCACTGCGTCGGTCACCATCGGCGCCGGGCCGAGCCCTGCCTGCGCCGCCACGCTGGTGGGCAGCACCCTGAGCAATGATGAAAACGCCTTTCCCATTCCCGGCGCCACGGTGGCCCTGCTCAATTCATCTGGTGTTGCCATCAACTACCCCAGCGGCCATCCGCAGGCCGGACAGGCGATCACCGCCGTGACGGACGCGAACGGTGACTACGCCTTCCCCCTCCTTGCGCCGGACACCTACAAGGTCAAGTTCGTCAATACGGCCGCCGAGACCGTTCAGAATTCACGCAAGATCGCCTCCTCGGCGGGGCCCGGAGCGTGGAGTGACTACACGAGCGCCAGCGGGAGCGGGGCGGCTCGGTCGGCGGTTTCGCCCTCCACCTCGATCGCAGCGGGGGGCCCTGGCGTGGTGAATGCGTATTTCACTGCCGGTCCCAAGGCACCCACGCGGACCGGGGTCGCATCGCTCAACACCGCCATCGCATTCGATCCGTTCAAGGCATCCGGGTCATCATCGGCCGCCACCCCGTCGTCGGGGTCCAGCTTCGGGAGCACGGAAAAGGCGCTCACCCGCCTGTGCGGGGGATCCGACGTGCCGCCGAACTGCAGCCAGACCTCGATCTCCACGAGCCAGGGCACGTGGAGCGTCAACTCGAACTCGGCGTCTGCCGGCGCGGGAACGGTCACCTTCACGCCCGCCAGTGGTTACACGGGCACTGCGCCAGCGATGACCTACAGCATCACCGACGCCGCGAACAAGAAGGCCTCAGCAACGCTTACCCCCACGATCGTCGGGGCGCCCAGTGCGGCGAATGACACCTCCACGGGGGCGTGGGACACCAACCAGGCCATCTCGGTGCTCACCAACGATTCAGCGGCGTCGGGCGCAAGCCTTGTCACCGGCACGGTGGCGCTGTGCCCCGCCAATGCGACGTCGCCCTACACGGCGAGCAACTGCAATCAGTCGACGCTGACCATCAGCAATGAGGGCACCTACACCGCAAACGCGAATGGCACCGTCACCTTCGACCCGCTCCCGTCCTTCAGCGGCCAGGTGCCCACGCCGGTGCGCTACATCGTGCAGGACGACACCGGGCAGGCGGCATCGGCCCTCATCACTCCCACGGTCACCGAGCCGGCGCTCCCCGTGGCAACCCCTGAGACGAAGCCCGTCATCCCTGGCGGCACCGCCACGTTCAGCAACCTCGTCACGGGGCAGGGCGCCCTCGCCACCGGCGCATCGCTGCAGACCGGCAATACCAACGGCCCCTGCCTGATCGACCCCTCCGACTCCGTATGCAAGGCCACCTTCGCCATCACGGGCGAGGGCGCGTGGACGGTCGACCGCACGACGGGCGTCGCAACCTTCGTCGCGTCTGGTTCTGCAACCCCCGGCACGAAGACCGCAGTGACCTACCAGGTGACCGACGGTTTTGGCCGCACAGCGAGCAGCACCCTCACGCCCACGGTCGTTGGAAGCCCGACCGCCCAGCCCGACACCTCCACCGGCCCCTGGGACACCAACCAGGCCATCAGCGTGCTCACCAAC
>CAZIQQ010000064.1:0-9396 GCA_964541555.1 uncultured Bifidobacterium sp.
CGTGCGCCGCCCGGACCGCACCCTGGCCACCGCCGACCACAACGTGCCCACCATCGGGCGTGAGCGGGGCATCGAGGACGAGCTGTCGCGCCTGCAGGTGGAGGCCCTCGAGCGCAACGCGAAGGAGTTCGGCATCCCGCTGTTCTCCCTCACCAGCCCGCGCCAGGGGATCGTGCACGTCATCGGCCCCGAGTTGGGCTTCACCCAGCCCGGCATGACCATCGTGTGCGGCGACAGCCACACATCCACGCACGGGGCCTTCGGGGCCCTGGCGTTCGGCATCGGCACCAGCGAGGTCGAGCACGTGCTGGCCACGCAGACCCTGCCGCAGGGCATGCCCCGCACCATGCGCATCAACTTCGACGGCGAGCTGCCGCGCGGCGTGGTGGCCAAGGACCTCATCCTGGGCGCCATCGGCCAGATGGGCGTGTCGGGTGCGCAGGGCCACGTGGTGGAGTACGCCGGGTCGGCGATCCGCGGCCTCACCATGGAGGGCCGCATGACCGTGTGCAACATGTCCATCGAGGGCGGCGCGCGTGCCGGCATGGTGGCGCCCGACGACACCACCTTCGCCTACGTCGAGGGCCGCATGGCAGCGCCCGACGACTTCGCCGCGGCCGTCGAGGCCTGGCGCCAGTTGCCCTCTGACCCCGACGCCCAGTTCGACCGCGAGATGGACGTCGACGTGCCCTCGCTGGCGCCGCAGGTGACCTGGGGCACCACCCCGGGCATGGTGGCGCCCATCACGGGCCGCGTGCCCACGCCCGAGCAGTACGACGACCCCACCGACCAGGAGGCCGTGCGCCGCTCGCTCGAGTACATGGGGCTGCACGGGGGCGAGGCCATGGAGGACATCGCCATCGACACGGTGTTCCTGGGCTCGTGCACCAACGGTCGCATCGAGGACCTCCGGGCCGCCGCCGAGGTGGTGCAGGGGCACACGGTGAAGGACGGCATGCGCGCCATGGTGGTGCCCGGCTCGATGGCCGTGAAGGCGCAGGCCGAGGAGGAGGGGCTCGACCGCATCTTCAGCGCGGCCGGGTTCGAGTGGCGCGACGCCGGCTGCTCGATGTGCCTCGGCATGAACCCCGACATCCTCGAGCCGGGCGAGCGCTGCGCCAGCACCAGCAACCGCAACTTCGAGGGCCGTCAGGGCAAGGGCGGCCGCACCCACCTGGTGAGCCCCGCCATGGCGGCCGCAGCGGCCATCACCGGGCACCTCGTGGACGTCCGCACCTTCGACGCCGCCCTCGCGGGCGCATAGGGGAGGCCATCATGGAGCCCATCACCATCGTCAAGTCGAAGGTGGCCCCGCTCGACCGGGCCGACGTCGACACCGACCAGATCATCCCGAAGCAGTTCCTGAAGCGCGTCGAGCGCACGGGATTCGGCGAGTTCCTGTTCTTCGACTGGAAGCACGAGGACTTCTACATCCTCGATCGTCCCGAATACGAGGGCGCGCGAATCCTCGTGGCCGGCCGCAACTTCGGCTGCGGCTCATCACGCGAGCACGCCCCGTGGGCCATTCAGGACTACGGCTTCGATGTCGTCATCGCGCCGTCGTTCGCCGACATCTTTCGCACCAACTGCACGAAGATCGGCATGCTGCCGGTCGTCCTCCCCGAGGAGGACGTGCGCACCATCATGAGCGAGGCCATCGACCAGCCCGGCATCGAGATGACGGTGGATCTCGAGGAGTGCGTGGTGGCGTTCCCCGACGGCCGCACTGTCGAGTTCCACATCGAGGACAGCGTGCGCGACCGACTGCTGAACGGCTGGGACGACATCGGGCTCACCCTGCTCAAGGGCGACGACATCGACGCCTACGAGGCGTCGCGCGAGCGTCAGGGCCCCGACACCTCCGTCCTGCTGTAGGCCGGAGGTGCCGGGGCGCCGTCCCCGCGCCGCGGTCCCTAGCCCTGGGGGGGCGGGATCGTGGCGCCGGGCACCTGGCACGCAGCACCCTGGCAGGCCTTCAGTCGCTCCCATTCCGACACCAGCGCGCTCCGCACGTTGGCGTAGGCCGGGTCGCCCGCCCGTGACTGCAGCTGATACGGGTCGTTCACGAGGTCGTACATCTCCTCGCTGCCGTCGTCGTAGCGCCACCACGACCACTGGGCCGTGCGCACGCCGTTGAACAGCGGCAGGGTGTCCCCGTTGGGCGCCTGCTGTGGCCCGCTCTCCAGCAGCATGCTGCGCGCGGGCACCGTGCCGCTGCCCGTGAGGTGGCCCTTCAGCGATACGCCGTCGGGCACCCTGCCGGTCGGGCTCACGCCCGCGAAGTCGAGCAGCGTGGGCGTGATGTCGATGAGCGACACCAGTGAGCTGTTGTCCACGACGCCCTGGCGGATACCGGGTCCGGCGATGAGGAAGGGAATCCGCAGCGCGGGCTCATAGGGGAAGTACTTGCCCTTGGGCAGGCGGTGCTCCCCCAGCAGGTACCCGTTGTCCCCGACGAACACGATGATCGTGTTGTCGTACTGGCCCGTCTTCTTGAGGGTGGCCACGATCCTGGCCACACCGCGGTCCACGGCCAGCAGCGACCTCTTGCGCGAGCGGTTGTCCTCGATGAGGTCCTGGATCTTCTCGTCGGTCATCAGCGGCAGGTTGCGCACGTAGGTGCCCTTGTCGCTGACATCGGCCTCGTTGAAGTTGGGCTGGGACATCGTGGCGAGCGGCAGGTTCCGCAGCTTGTTCCGGTCGGCAGGGTGAGGGCGCGGCGGAATGCTCTGGATGCCGCTCGACGACGATGGGTCGTCCACATCCACGTCGCGCGGGCTGATCGACTTGCGCAGGGGCTTGGTCTCCACGTGCGGCGCGAGATAGGCCACCTGCATGTAGAAGGGGCCCGGCCGGCGGGCCTCGCGCGTGATGACACCCGTGGCGATGTCGGTGTAGACGGTCGTGTTGTACTTGCGGGGGTCCTTCGAGTTGAACACCCCGTAGCGGGTCTGCTGCCCCAGGCCGTGGTTCACCCGGAATCCCCACATCTGGTAGGTCGAGGGGTCTGCCGACCCCCACCACTCCGACCAGCCGATGGGCTGCTTCACGCGCTTGCGGTTGCCGAAGGCGTACCCGTTGATGTACTTGCCCAGGTGCACCGTGTGGTAGCCGGCGCCCTTGAGCCATGAGCCGATGGAGTACTGGGCCTGCCGCTCCCACGCGGCGTATCCGCCCGCGGGCGGGAAGTTGGCGCTCACCCCGGTGTTGTGGGGGTACGACCCCGTCATCATCGATGCGCGCGACGGACAGCAGATGGCGAAGGGCGTGATGGTGAGGCCGAAGCTGACGCCCTGCCTGCCGATGAGGGCGCGCGTGCGCGAGACCACGTCGAGGTCGGCGAGGGTCTGGTCGTCGGTCTGGATGAGGACGATGTTGGGCCTGCGGTCGCCGCCCTGGGCCACGACCTGGCCCACGGCCAGACCGCCGGCGATGAGCACGGCGGCCGCGGCCACCGGGATGGGGTGCATTCGGACTGCCATTGAGCCACCTTCTCGTCGGGTGACGGGTGAGGCTACCCGGCTCACGGCCCTGCGGGGCCGCTGGTAGGTTTCCGCGCGTTCAGCGAGCCGGAGGCGTGATGCGCGAGGTCAAGGTCGTACTGCTGCCGGGTGACGGCATCGGACCCGAGGTGGTGGGGGAGGCCCGTCGCCTGGTCGATCACGTCGCGAAGCTCGACGGCATCGAGGTGGAGTGGGAGTCGCACGCCGTGGGCGGATGCGCCATCGACACCTACGGCAAGCCCCTGCCGGACGGCGTGCTGGAGGCCTGCCAGGCATCCGACGCCGTGCTGCTGGGAGCGGTGGGCGGCCCCAAGTGGGACACCACCAACCCCGACGACCCCCGCCCGGAGCAGGCCCTGCTGGCGCTGCGCGCCGGAATGGGGCTGTTCGCCAACCTGCGGCCCGTCAAGCCCATCCCGTCGCTGTACGAGAGCAGCCCGCTGCGCACCGAGCGCATCGAGGGCACCGACCTGCTGGTGGTGCGCGAGCTCACGGGCGGCATCTACTTCGGCACGAGCGGGCGCGAGGGCGACTCGGCCTACGACACCTGCACCTACAGCCGGCAGGAGATCCGTCGCGTGGCCGAGGTCGCCTTCGAGTCGGCCATCGCGCGCCGGGGCAAGGTGACGTCGGTCGACAAGGCCAACGTGCTCGAGAGCTCCCGCCTGTGGCGTGACGAGGTCATCCGCGTGGCCGCAGAGCATCCCGACGTGGAGCTGGAGCACATGCTCGTGGACAACGCCGCCATGCAGCTGGTCAGCCGGCCATCCGACTTCGACGTCATCGTCACCGAGAACCTCTTCGGCGACATCCTCTCGGATGAGGCGGCGATGATCTCGGGTTCCATCGGCCTTCTGCCATCGGCCAGCCTGGGCGGCCACGGCCCGGGGCTTTACGAGCCCGTGCACGGATCGGCCCCCGACATCGCCGACATGGGCATCGCCAACCCCATCGCCACCTGTCTCTCGGCGGCGATGATGCTGCGGTACTCGCTGGACGCGCCGCACGCCGCCGCGGCCATCGAGACGGCCGTGGATCGGGTGCTGGGCATGGGCCACAGCACGCGCGACCTGGGTGGCAGCTGCTCCACCCACGAGATGGGCGAACTGCTCATCTCCGCAGCGGGCTAGACTGACCGGAACGTCCCGCAGGGGGCACACGCCGACCCGGAGGGGTAGCAGGGCATGCAGGAAGCCGAGAAGATCTGGATGAACGGTGCGCTCGTGGACTGGCACGACGCCAAGGTCCACGTGCTGTCGCACGGCCTGCACTACGGCTCGTCGGTCTTCGAGGGCATCCGCGCATACGACGCCGAGGGCGGCACCGCCGTGTTCCGGCTCGACGACCACCTTGCCCGGCTCGAGCGCTCGGCCGCCCAGTACTTCATGGAGGTGCCGTACTCGCGCGAGGAGATGCGCCAGGCGGTGCACTCCACGATCAGCGGCAACCAACTTGGTGCCTGCTACATCCGGCCAATCGTGCTGCGCGGCTACGGCGTGATGGGTCTCTTCCCGCTCGACGCCCCGGTCGACGTGAGCGTGGCCGCCTGGTTCTGGGGCGCGTACCTGGGTGAGGATGGCCTGCAGAACGGCATCGACGCCAAGATCGCCTCATGGCGGCGCATCGGCAACAACACGATTCCCGCCACGGCCAAGGCCGGCGGCCAGTACCTCAACTCGATCCTGGCGAAAATCGAGACCCACAAGGCCGGCTACGCCGAGGCGATCCTGCTGAACGACCAGGGCATGGTGGCCGACGGCTCGGGCGAGAACATCTTCATCGTCAAGAACGGGGTCATCAGCACACCGCCGCTGTCGGCGTCGATCCTCGAGGGCATCACCCGCGACTCGATCATGGAGATCGCCGCGGCCGAGGGCTATCCGGTGGTCGAGCGCGACCTCGCGCGCGCCGAGCTCTACAACGCCGACGAGGTGTTCGTCACCGGCACCGCCGCCGAGGTATGCCCCATCCGCTCGGTCGACGACCACGTGATCGGCCCGCCCGGCCCCATCACCAAGCGCGTGCAGCATGTCTTCGAGGATGCCGTGCATGGCCGGGACGCCCGCTGGGCACACTGGCTCGACTACGTCACGGCACCGACCCCCGCCGCCTGATGGAACGCATCCTCCTCTACGACACCACCTTGCGCGATGGCATGCAGCGCGAGGGCATGAGCCTGTCGGTGGGGGAGCAGCTGCAGGTGGCCCTGCGCCTGGCCGACATCGGCATGGACGTCGTCGAGGCCGGGTTCCCGTCGTCGAACCCCAAGGATTCCCAGCTCTTCGACCTGCTCGAGCGCGAGGACCTGGGCGACACCCGCATCGCGGCATTCGGGATGACCCGCCGTCGCGACACGGCCCCCGACCAGGACCCGGGCCTGCGCATCATGGTGGAGTGCTTCGCGCCGGTGGCCACCATCGTGGGCAAGACGTGGGACCTCCACCTGAAGAAGGTCACGAAGGTTTCCCGCGAGGAGAACCTCGCGATGATCGGCGAGTCGGTGGCGTTCCTGCTGGCCGAGGGCAAGGACGTCTTCTACGACGCCGAGCACTTCTTCGACGCCTACGGCGAACACCCCGACTACGCGATCGAGTGCCTGCGCGCCGCGCACGCCAACGGCGCGTCGTGGCTGGTGCTGTGCGACACCAACGGCGCCACGCTGCCCATGGACGTCCAGCGCATCGCGGGCGAGGTCGTGGCTGCCCTGCCCGACGCCCGCATCGGCATCCACACCCACAACGACGCCGAGTGCGCCGTCGCCAATTCGCTGGTGGCCGTGCAGCAGGGGGCCCGTCAGGTGCAGGGCACCATCAACGGCTGGGGCGAGCGCTGCGGCAACGCCAACCTCATCTCCATCGCGCCGTCGCTGGCGCTGAAGATGGGCTTCGACGTGCTGCGCCCCGGCGGGCTCGAGGAGCTCACCCGGTTGTCCCACTGGGCTGCCGAGACGGCCAACCTGCCGCCCGATGCGTGGGCCCCGTACGTGGGCGCCAACGCCTTCGCGCACAAGGGCGGGATGCACGTGGCCGGAATGGTGTCCGATCCCCGCACCTTCGAGCACATCGATCCCTCGCTGGTGGGCAACGAGCGCGGCATGAAGGTCAGCGAGCTCTCGGGTAGGCACGTGGTGCTCGAGCGCGCCCGCGAGGCGGGCATCGACGTGGAGGCCGACGCCGACCTGGCGCCGCGCATCCTCGCGCGCATCAAGGAGCTGGAGCACGAGGGCTACCACTTCGAGGTGGCCGACGCGTCGTTCACGATCCTGCTCGAGCGTGAGGCCGGCGTGCACGAGCCGGTGTTCGCGCTGGAGTCGTTCCGGGTCATCACCGAGCGTGATGAGACCGGCCACGTGGTGACCGAGGCAACCGTGCGCCTGCACCACGATGGTGAGCGCCTTGTGGCCACCGCCGAGGGCAACGGCCCGGTGAACGCGCTCGACAAGGCCCTGCGCCAGGCCCTGGGCGGGCGGGTGCCCGAGATCGACCGCATCTCGCTGGTCAACTTCAAGGTGCGCATCCTCGACGAGGGCCACGGCACCGACGCCACCACGCGGGTGCTCATCGACTCCACCGATGGAACCCGCACGTGGTCGACCATGGGCGTGAACCAGAACGTCATCGCTGCGTCGTGGGACGCCCTGGTCGACAGCCTCGACTACGGCGTGCGCCGCGCGGGCGTGCCCAGCACCGCCGGGGCCAAGGGGGCGTGAGCGCGAACGAGCCGATCCCCCTCGCGCGCCCGGTCATCGGCGACCGCGAGCGCGAGTTGGTGGACGAGGTCCTGAGGTCGCGCCAGCTGTCGCTGGGGCCCACCGTCACGCGCTTCGAGGAGATGTGGGCCGATCGCATCGGCACGCGGCACGCCGTGGCGTGCTCGTCGGGTACCGCGGGTCTCCACTGCTGCCTGCATGCGATGGGAATCGGACCGGGTGATGAGGTCATCACCTCGTCGTTCTCATTCGTGGCATCGGCAAACGTCATCCTCTACACCGGTGCAACGCCGGTGTTCGCCGACGTCGACCCCCTCACGTTCAACATGGACCCGGCCGCAGTCGAGGCCGCCATCACGCCCCGCACCAAGGCGATCCTCATCGTCGACATCTTCGGCTATCCGGCAGAGCTGCCGGCCCTCATCGACATCGCCCGGCGCCACGGGCTTGCGCTGGTGGAGGACGCCTGCCAGTCGATCGACGGCGATTACAACGGGAAGAAGCTCGGCACGTTCGGGCACCCCGCCGTGTACGGCTTCTACGCCAACAAGCAGCTCACCACCGCCGAGGGCGGGGTCATCTTCACCGACGACGACGACCTCTACCGGCAGCTCAAGAGCCTCACGAACCAGGGGCGCTCCGACGACGGCGCCTGGTTGGTGCATTCGCGGCTGGGCTTCAACTACCGGCTGTCGGACGTTCACGCGGCCATTGGCGTGGCCCAGATCGAGCGGCTCGACTGGATGCAGGATGCCCGCGCACGCGCGGCGGGCTGGTACCAGGAGCGCATGGCGCAGGTGGACGGCGTGACCACCATGTACGAGGGCCCCCAGCGGCGCTCGTGGTTCGTGTACGCCCCGCGCCTCGATGCAGACCTCGACCGCGACGCCATCATCGGCCGCCTCGAAGCCGAGGGCATCGCTGCGAAGCCGTATCTGCCGTGCATCCACCTGCAGCCGTACTACCGCGAGGCCCATGGACATGGTCCGGGTGAGCTGCCCATCACCGAGTCCATCAGCGCATCCACCATCGCGCTGCCCTTCTTCTGCGAGATCACCGAGGAGCAGGTCGACCGCGTGTGCGATGCCATGCAGCGGGCCATCCAGGCCGAGCGGGCCGGGGCGCCCGGCCCCGTGGGGGCGGGGGCGGCGTGAGCCAGCCCACGTCGCGGCTGTGGGGCGGCCGGTTCTCCGGCACGTCAGCCGAGGCGTTCGATGCACTCAACGCGTCGTTGCCCGTGGACCAGCGCATGTGGCGGGAGGACATCCGCGGATCGCGGGCGCATGCCCGAATGCTCGGGGCACGGGGAATCATTCCGCAGGCCGATGCCGACGCCATCGACGCCGGCCTCGGGCAGGTGGAGGCCGAGCTCGAAGCCGGCACCTTCGTGTTCCAGCCCGGTGATGAGGACATCCACACGGCGATCGAGCGTCGCCTCACCGAGATCGCAGGCGACGCCGGTCGCCGCCTGCACACGGGCCGCAGCCGCAACGACCAGGTGATCACCGACACGCTCCTGTGGATGAGGGGCCGTGCCGAGTCGCAGCAGCAGGCCCTGGCCGACCTGGTGCGCGCGCTGGTGGACCGCGCCCGCGAGCACGTGGACACCCTCGTGCCCGGCTACACCCACCTGCAGCGCGCGCAGCCGGTGCGCCTGGCCCACCACCTGCTGGCCTATGCCTGGATGCTCGACCGCGACCACGGCCGCCTGCGGTTCGCCCTCGATGCGGCGGGGGAGAGCCCCCTGGGCAGTGGCGCACTTGCCGGCAGCGGGTTCGCCATCGACCGCGACGCCACCGCGGCCGAGCTGGGCTTTGCACGAATCACCCCCAACAGCATGGACGCCGTGGGCAGTCGTGACGCGCTGGTGGACTACCTGTCGTTCGCCGCTCAGCTGGGCGTGCACCTTTCGCGCCTGGGCGCGGAGTTCGTGTGGTGGTCGTCCGAGGAGGTCGGCTTCGTGGTGCTCGACGACGCCTACGCGTCGGGGTCATCGATGCTGCCGCAGAAGAAGAACCCCGACGCCGCCGAGCTGGCGCGCGGGAAGGCCGCCCGGTTGTCCGCGGATCTCTCGGGGCTGCTCGGCGCAACCGCCGGGCTTCCCCTCGCGTACAACAAGGACCTCCAGGACGACAAGCACTACGTGTTCGACGCCGCCGACACCCTCGACCTGCTGCTCCCGGC
>CAZIQQ010000064.1:9496-10849 GCA_964541555.1 uncultured Bifidobacterium sp.
GGCCGGGCGTTCTTCGATCGACCGCCCGAGGTGGTGGCCGAGGACATCATCGGGTGCGAGGTCTCATACGGGGGCTGCGGCGGCATCGTGGTGGAGGCCGAGGCCTACGGCCAGCGTGACCCGGCGTCGCACTCATTCCGGGGTGAGACCCCTCGCTGCCGTTCCATGTTCGGGCCGCCGGGGACGGTGTACGTGTACATGACCTACGGCATCCACTGGTGCCTCAACCTCGTGACCGAGGCGGAGGGCACGGGGGCCGCCGTGCTCCTCCGGGCCATCGAGCCCACCCACGGCCTCGATGCCATGTGCGATCGGCGCGGGGTGACCGACGAACGCCTGCTCTGCGCCGGCCCCGGGCGCCTCACGCAGGCCCTGGGCATCACCGGGGCTCTTGACGGCCTTCCCCTTGGCGACGCCGGCCTGCATGTGGGGCGAAGGCGCACCCTGCCCGACGTCGCGCGGGTGCCCCGCATCGGCATATCGCAGGCCACCGACCTGCCGTGGCGTATGGTGGCCCGCGAATCGCGATTCCTCTCCCGTCCGATCCCCAGGAGCATCGCCGCATGAGCACAGACCCTCTCCTCGCGCGCGCCGTGGACGTGCAGCCCCCCGGGCAGCTGGAGGAGCGCCTGGCCAAGGGCGACCGGCTCCGTGTGAAGCTGGGGGTCGACCCCACTGCGCCCGACATCCACCTTGGGCATGCGGTGGTGCTGGGCAAGCTGCGGGAGTTCCAGGACGCGGGTCACACCGCGGTGCTGATCATCGGTGACTGGACCGCCAGGGTGGGCGACCCCTCGGGCAGGTCGTCGACCCGTCCGATGCTCTCGGCCGATGAGATCGAGGCGAATGCCGAGACCTACCAGGCGCAGGCGTTCAAGATCCTCGATCCCGAGCGCACCGAGGTGCGGCGCAACGGGGAGTGGTTCGCCGACATGGGCCTGGAGCCGCTGTTCCGGCTGGCGGCCAGCACGACCGTGAACCAGCTGCTGCGCAGGCGCGACTTCGCCGAGCGCATTGACGAGGACCGCCCCATCTCCGTGCTCGAGCTGCTGTACCCCCTGATGCAGGCGTATGACTCGGTGATGCTGGATGCGGATGTGGAGCTCGGAGGCACCGACCAGCTGTTCAACCTGATGCTCGGCCGGGAGGTGCAGCAGGCGTATGGGAAGCGGCCGCAGGTGGCCATGACCCTGCCGATCCTCCCCGGAACCGACGGCGTGCGACGCATGAGCAAGTCGACGGGCAACTACATCGGGGTCACGGAGGCGCCCGAGGAGCAGTTCGGCAAGGTCATGAGCGTGCCCGACGCCCAGATGCCCGAGTTCTACGAGCTGCTGTTCCCCGGCGAGCCGG
>CAZIQQ010000065.1:0-10662 GCA_964541555.1 uncultured Bifidobacterium sp.
CGCACCCCGAGCCACGCGGCGCGGTAGGCGGCCAGGTCGAGCACCGGGCCCCCCGGCGGGTGCTCGCGCTCCCACATCGCCTGCCTCAGCACCTGATCGGGAAGGGCCTCTGCCACCACATGGCCCGTGCGGCCCAGGGCATCGGCGACCGCCACGCCGCGGGCGCCTCCGTGCACCTTCGCCATTCGCGAGGGCGTAACCGGGAACGCCGGGATATCCAGCCACGCGAGCACATGCTCGGCGTCGCGGCGTCCCCGCACGTCGGGCACCACGAGCGGGGCATCCACCAGGACCAGCGCCGGGTCCGGACCGACCGCCTGCACGATCTCCTCATCGGAGCGGCACATCCGTACCCCTGACAGTGCGTTGTCAGGGGTGATGCCGGCTACTGCGGACAGCCCCGGGGCGTCCGCGGCACGGGGGCCCTGCACCAGGTGGATTCCAACGCATCGCACCGCGCGAGGCTAGCGGTACGGCGCCCGGTCGCGCGTTTTCCGTGCTCTCCGCTACCCTCTCCCGCTGGAAACGGCCGCACCCGTCGCGGCCCTCCCCGATCCGGTTGGAGACATGAGCTCGATCCTTCTCCTCATAATCTCGCTCGCGGCGCCCTGGGTGGTGCAGCTTGCCCCGCCCCGCCAGAGGCTCATCGCGCTCGTCGCGGTGGTGGCCGTCCTCCTGCTCTTCGGCATCTTCAGCGGCAACCCGCTGTTCATGTGGCAGTTCTGGATCGGGCTGATCATCGGAATCCTCAGCGTCGTCCTCTTCGTCAACATGGGCTCGCGCGGACCGCGCCGCCGCCGTTGGGAGGACGAGGAGGAGGCCGACCCCACCGGCGAGCTCTAGGCCCGCCGGTGGTGCCGGGCGCCGCTAGCCGGCGTTCGGCTCGAGGTTCTCCGCGATGAGCTGGTCGGCCCGCTTCTGGTCCGACATCTGCAGCAGGCCCTTCTTGAGCTCCGCCACCCCCTTGGCCTTCTGGCCCGTGGCGATCAGCGCCAGGCCGAGGGCGATGGGGCCGTCCTCGTAGTTGGGGTCGAGCCGCGCCGCCTCGGTCGCTGCCGCGATGGCGCCGTCGTACTGCTTGGTGGCGATGAGCGCGTAGGCCAGGAAGGCCTGGGCGATCGCATTGCCGGGGTCGGAGGTGACGGCGGCCTGGAAGACCGGCACGGCATCGGCCGTGCGGTTCAGGCGCGAGAGCACCAGCCCCTGGCCCAGAAGCGCGGGCGCGAGGGTCGGGTCCTTCTTCGTCGCCGCCTCATACGCCGTCAGGGCGCCCTTGAGGTTGTTCTTCGCGAGCAGGATCTCCCCGCGCAGCATCTGGCCGATGGCGGTGGACTGCAGGGCCTTGGGCCACGTGTCGAACTGCGCCTGCGCCTCATTCGGCTTGGCGGCGTCGATGCGGTTGCGGGCGCTCGCCAGGAGGTAGCCCAGCCCCTTGGGGTTGCGCTTCACCAGCACCTTGAAGGTCTTCGCGTAGTCGGGCGCCGGGTTCCAGTCGGGCGGCACCTGCACCGTTCCGGTGCGCACCTCGGCGCCGCGGCGGTACTCCACGGGCACCGGCACGTCGGCGGGGAGCGCCTTCAGCGCGGCTGTCCACTGGCCGGGCGTGGTCACGTCGAGGTTGTTGATCTTCATGATCACGTCGCCGCGCCGGAGTCCGGCCGTGACGAGGTTGCCCTTGGGGGCCACGGCCGTGACCAGCTGCCCGCCCTCGGTGATCTTCAGCTGCCGGGCGATGGCCGGCAGGTTCGGGATGGTGTAGCCGTCCAGGCGGCCACGGGGAGGCGTGAGCTCGAGCTTGAAGTTGCGCTTGAGCGCCTTGCTCGCGCGGCCCGGTGCGCCCGTGCCGGTGATCGACACCGAGTAGGCGCCGGGGGTCAGCTGGTAGCCCTGGTCGGTGACCGCCTGCACGAGGAACCACACCTGGCCGGCGCGGTCGTCCTGGGGTCCGGTGATCGTGCGGACGACCTTCTTGTCCTTCAGGTTGGTGAGCTTCACCACCACCTGGGCGTCGCACGACGACCTCAGCCCCAGCATGAACCGGGCGTGGCCCTGCTGTGCCTTCACGACCTTGTTCAGGCGCAGGCCCGAGAGCGTTGGAGCCCCCGAACAGGGCTTCGCCGCGGGCGCGGCGGGCGTTGTTGCGGTGGACGACCCCGTTGTGGTCGTTCCGCTCGTCGTGGTCCCCTGGGACTGCTGTGCCACTGCCCACGTCGGAACTGCGAGCGTGGCGAACGAAAGGGGGACCGCCAGCAAGGCTGATCGGCGCATGGGGATGACCATATCAGCCCGTGTTAGCGTCGCCATCCGTGGATGTTCCGTTGCCCACATTGGAGGTTCTCGAGCGCGCACGGCGTGGCGAGGCGGCCGATTCGGCCGACGTCGCCGCGCTGGTGAACGCGTGGTCGGTCGGGGCGGCGTCGGATGCCCAGATGGCCGCATGGTGCGCCACGGCAGGCCTGGGCGACACGTCGTACGACGCGTCGCTGGCCCTGGTGCGCACGCTGCTGGGCAGCGGCGACCGCCTCGAGCTGCAGAGCCTCGGCCCCGTGGTCGATATCCGCAGTACCGGCGCGGTGGGCGAATCGGCGCTGGTGATCGCCGCCTCGTGCATCGCCGCTGCATCGGGGGCCATCGTGGCGTCCACCGGGTCGTCCTCCATCGCCCATGTGGGGGGCGTACTCGATGCCGTGGCGGCGGCCACCGGCGCGGTTGCCGAGATGCCCGTGGAGCAGTGGGTCACGCAGGCGCGGGATACGGGCATGGTCATCGCCGAGCCGGGCGACCGCCTCGTGCCCGACGAGCGGCGGCTCATGAGCCTTCGGGAATCCACGGCCACGGCCGGCAGCGATGTCCTCGTGGCCGTGTCGGCTGCGTCGCGCGCCATCAGCGGCGGCGCCGGGGTGGTGGCCGTGTCCGTTCCCGCGGGCCAGGCAGGGCTGCTGCCCGGCATGGATGACGCGCGGGCGGTCGCGGGCCTCGTCGAGCGCCTCGGCGCCGAGTGGCATCGCACGGTCGTCACGGTGCCGGTGGTGCGCGACGAACCCGTGGCGGGCGTCGCGGGCCACGCGCTCGAGGTGCGCGAGGCCCTGGCGGTGCTGCGGGGCGTGGGCGATGCCGGGCTCGGCGATGCGGCCGCCGCGCTGGCCGCTGCCGCACTCGACGCCGCGGGGCTGGACGGCGACGTCGGATCAGCACGCGCCACGTTGGGCGACGGTCGTGCAGCAGCAGCAGCCGGGCGCTGGATCGCGGCGCAGGGTGGTGATGCCTCCCTGGTGCATCACCCCGAGCAGTTGCCGCAGGCGCTCCTTCGCCACACGGTCGAGGCTGCGCATTCGGGCCGGGTCGCCCATGTCGACGGGGGCATCGTCGGGTCGGCCGCCCGGTGGCTTGGAGCGGGGCGCCTCGACCCCGGCCAGGTCATCGATCCCTCGGTGGGCGTCGAGGTGGTGGCCCGCCCGGGCACCCCGGTGGCCGCAGGGGACGTGCTGGCCGTCGTGCACGCCTCCGACGCATGGATGGCCGCGCGCGCGCTGGAGATGCTTCAGGGCGCATTCCGGATGGCGGCCTGATGCCCGAGCTGCCCGAGGTGGAGACCATCCGCCGCCAGTTGGCCGAGCACGTGGGCGGACGAACCATCACCGACGTCGAGGTGCTCGACCCCCTGCTGGTCGACCCCGAGGATCCCCGCTCGTTCGAGCACCGCGTGAGCGGGCGATCGATCGAGGCCCTCCGCCGCACGGGCAAGTACCTGTTCGTCGACCTCGATGGCGGCGAGGCGCTTGCCCTGCATCTGCGCATGACCGGGCAGCTCCTCTGGAGCGCCAGCGAGCCGCAGGAGCCCACGCCGTATGCGCGGGCGGTGTTCCGCATCGATGATGGATCGGTGGTCACCTTCGCCGACGTGCGCCGGTTCGGCAGGGCATGGCTGCTGCCGCCCGGGCGCCGCGACCGCGAGCGCGCATGGGGCGGCCGCACCGGCGTGGACGCCCTGTCGCCCGGGTTCACCGCCCGCTCGCTGCAGAACTCGCTGCGCGGTCGCACGGCGTCGGTGAAGGGGCTCATCCTCGACCAGCGCATCGTCGCAGGGGTGGGGAACATCTACGCCGACGAGGCCCTGTTCCGGGCACGCGTGCATCCGCGTCGCGAGGGTGGATCCCTCGGCGCGGACGAGGTCGTGCGCCTGCACCGTGCCATTCGCGACCGCCTGCGAATGGGCATCGCGGTGGGCGGCGCGTCGTTCGATCGCTACCGCGACGCGCACGGGGGACGCGGCGGGATGCAGGACCTCTTCCTCGTGCACCGCCGCCGGGGGGAACCGTGCCCCAGGTGCAGGACGACCATCGAGAAGGGCGTGGTGGCCCAGAGGGGAACCTATTGGTGCCCCAGGTGCCAGCCACTGCCGGAGGTGGGGGAATGCTGACCGACGTGCCGGGCGTGAAGGTGGGCCACTGGACCGATACGGATGCCGGCACCGGGTGCACCGCGATCATCCTGCCCCCGGGCACCCGCGGCGGCGTGGACGTGCGCGGTGGGGGGCCGGCGTCGCGCGAGGCCGACCTGCTGCGCCCCGAGGCCTCGGTGCCGATCGTCTCGGCCATAGCGCTTGCGGGCGGCAGCGCCTTCGGGCTCGATGCCGCATCCGGGGTGGCCGCGTGGTGCGAGGAGCACGGCCTCGGCGTGGACACCGGCGTGGCTGTGGTGCCGATCGTGCCGGGGGCGGCCCTGTTCGACCTGGGCATCACGGGCAACGCCCGACGTCCCGGCCACGCCGAGGGCCGCCTGGCTGCCGAGGCCGCATCCGAGGGCCCGCATGCCGTGGGCAGCGTGGGCGCGGGCACCGGGGCGACGGTCGGCAAGTGCCACGGGGCCGGGAATTGGTGCAAGGGGGGCATTGGGGCCGCCAGCGTGCGCCTGCCCGGGGGCGCAACCGTGGCGGCGCTCGCCGCCGTGAACGCCTTCGGCGACGTGCTCGACGAGCACGGCGAGGTGCTGGCAGGCGCCTGGGAGGACGGCAGGGGCTTCGTGGATTCCCGCCTCGAGTTGCTGGCCGGCGCCGCCCGGCATCCCCGGCTGCAGCACCTGTCGAACACCACGCTGTGCGTGGTGGCCACGGATGCCTTCGCCGACAAGGCCGGGTGCACCCGGCTGGCGCGGCAGGCACACGCAGGCCTCGCCCGGGCCATCGCCCCCTACGGCACCGAGCTCGACGGCGACATCGCGTTCGCGGTGTCCACGGGCGACCTGGGGATCAACCCCGTGGTGCTCGGCAACGCGGTGGCCGAGATGGCCGCCGCGGCGGCCCGCGACGCCGTGCGAAGCGCCACGGCTGTTCGCGGCGTGCCCACGGCGGCCGAGAGGCGCGCGGGCTAGGCCAGCATGGAGTCCAGCTCGCCGCGCTGGTCGAGCGCCGAGAGCTGGTCCCAGCCACCGACGACCGTGCCGTCGATGATCACCTGGGGGAACGTGTAGCCGCCGGTCTCGGCCACCAGGCGGTCGCGCCCGGTGTCGTCGGAGCGCGAGATGAATACTTCGTCGTAGGCCACCCCCCGCTGGTCGAGGAGGGCCTTGGCGCGCATGCAGAAGGGGCACGCCTCGGTGGTGTAGACGGTCACGTCGGCCATGGGACGCAGCGTAGGCGATCCGGCGCTGATGCGAGACTTGATCCGTGGCCACCATCGAGACCGAGGCCGTCGTGCTCCGCACCCTGCGCTACGGCGAGTCGGACGCCATCCTCGCCCTGCTCACGCCGGGGCTGGGGCGGGTGTCGGCCATCGCCAAGGGCGCCCGCAAGCCGACCTCCCGCCAGGGCGGTCGGCTGCAGCCCGGCGTCCGCCTGCAGGCGTCGCTGGTGCAGGGCCGGGGCGACCTGATGACGCTGCGCACCACGCAGGTGGTGGACGCCGGCGCGGGGCTCTGGATGGATGGCTACCGCCTGAGGGCGGCCGGGTGCGTGCTGGAGGCCGCGCTGCGGGTGGTGCCCGAGCACGAGGATGCCGAGGCCGCGTACAACCTGGTCACCCGGGCGCTGGCGCTGATCGCCACCATGCCGCCACGCGAGGGCGAGCCGCGCCTCGACCCCTATGTGCTGGGCACCCAGGCCAAGCTGCTGGCCGTGTCGGGGCTGGTGCCCCATCTGTCCTCATGCGCCGCGTGCGGCGGGCCGCCCCCCCTGGAGGGCTTTTCGCCCACCGCCGGAGGTGGCGTGTGTGCGTCGTGCCTCGTCGGGTCGGGCGCCGAGGCGCTCGAGCCGGCCGCCGCGGATGCGCTGGTGGCCCTGCTCGCGCGCCCGCTGGCCGAGGCCCCGGAGTGCATTGCCCCCGGGGCCTCGGGCGGGGCCGAGCGCCTCATCGCCCTGATGCTTCGCGAGCACCTGGGTGTGACGCTGCGCTCGGGCACGCCGCTCTAGTCCACCGGGGTCACCACCCGACCGAGATGACCGCGACGGCCACGACGATCACCCCCTCGACGCCGTGGTCGTCGATCAGGCCGTTCGGCTGGCGGTGGCCACCCTCCACGGCGCGCACGGACACCTTTCCGTAGGGGAAGCGGCCACGCACGACCTCGAGGTCGACCCTGTCCGCCCCGGGCACGGCGATGGTGGCGTCCACGCGCATGTTGGCGCGGTCGCCACCGGGCAGCACATCGCGCATGCGCGGGAACAGCACGCGGCGGATGGTGTCGTCCACCGCCCGCACGGCCGCCTTCGTGGCATCGTCGCCGGTCAGGTCCACGCCGAGACCTGTCTCGATGATGAGCGGGAACACCCCTTCGGTCATCGCGATGCCTCGGGCAGCAGCGACGCGTCGATGGCGTCGGATCCCGTGGCCTCGCCCTTGAGAAGCCCCTTCTCGCGCATCCAGGTCGCAAGGGCCTCCCACTGCGCGGCGTCCATGCGCAGCGGTTCGCTGCCCTCGGGCACCAGGGCCGGGATGGTGTCGCTCACCTGCGCGGGCAGGACCTTCTTCGCGATGTCGGGGTTCGCCTTCTCGAGTGCCGCCACCGCTGCGCCTGCGTCGGCAACGGCCGCGGACTGCCCGGCGGCGATGCCGGCGAGGGCCGCGCGCAGGGCAGCCGGCTTGTCACGGATGGAGTCCTCCGAGGCCACCAGCACCAGCTCGTCGTAGCGCGGCACACCGTGGTCGTCGAGCTTCATGACGGTGACCGGAACGTCCTTCATGCGCAGGTCGGGGCCCTCGATGTTCCAGTAGGCGCCGATGACGGCGTCGACCTTGCCGGCGGCCAGTGACGGGGCGAGGCTGTAGCCCACCACCTTGGTGGTCACCTTCGACGGGTCACCGCCGTCGGCCGCAACGACGGTGTCGAGCAGGGCGCGGTCACTGGGCACCCCCGCGATGCCCACGACCTTGCCCTCGAGATCGCGCGGACGCTCGATGCCGCGGTCGCTGCGGGCCATGATCGAGTTCAGCGGCACCTGCGCGATGGCACCCACGGCCTTCACCGGCACTCCCTTGGAGCGCGCGATGAGCAGCTCGGGGGCGTAGGTGATGGCCAGGTCCTTCTTGCCCGCCGCCACCGCCGTGAGGGTGGTGGTGGGGTCGCTCGGCACCGACGGTGCGATGTCCGCGCCCGCCTTGGTGTCGAGCCCCTTCGCCTTGGCCACGTAGATACCCGCGTGATCGGCGTTCGGGAACCAGTCGAGCGCCAGCGAGACATCCTGCACCGAGGCCGCGGTGGACGATGCGGGAGCCGCGTCGTCGCCCCCTCCGCAGCCGGCCACCAGGGCGGGCACGAGGGCGATGGCCGCAGCGAGGGCGATGAGGGGCTTCCTGGTTGTCACGGTTTCCTCCGGTTGGTCGGTATGTCAGGCGCCGGGCCGTGTGGCGCGGCGGGTCCAGGGAAGTACGAGGGCCTCGGCCAGTGCGACGAGGCCGAAGAGGGCGAGGCCGATGAGCGCGAGCACCGCGACTCCCGCGAATGTGACGGGGGTCTCGAACTGCCCGGCGCTCAGGCGGGTGAGGGCGCCGAGTCCCCGCTCCGACGCCACCAGTTCGCCCACCACGGCGCCCGACACCACGAACACCGCGGCCAGCCGGATGCCGGTGAACAGGCGCGGCAGCGACGCCGGCAGCCGCACATGCCGCCAGGCCCAGGCATCGTCGGCGCCGAGACCACGCGCTGCGCGAACGAGGTCGGGGTCGACGCCGCGAAGGCCGTCGACTCCCGCCACGATCACGGGGAAGATGCTCATGAGCACCGCGAGCAGCACGATGGCCATGAACGGCGGGAACCACAGCACCAGCAGTGGGGCCAGTGCGACGAGTGGGATGACCTGGCTCACGATGACCCACGGGTAGATGGCCAGCCACGCGATGCGGCTGCGGGCGATCAGGTAGGCCAGCCCGCCGCCGATCGTCACTGCCAGCGCCAGGCCGATCACGGCGATGAGGATCGTCCACTGGGCGTGGAACCACAGGCGGTCGCGGGCGTCCCACCCCGCCTGCAGCACGTCGACCGGCGACGGCAGCATCCACTCACGTGGTGAGAACACCCACACGGCCACCTGCCACGCGATGAGCACCAGCAGGGGCAGGAGCACGGCAACGGCGATGCGGCCGGCCCGTCGCATGGTGCGGGGGCTCACGCCAGCGCCCCTGCTCTGCGAAGCGCATTGAGCGCCCTGCCCGCGGCCGCGCCGGGATCAGCCGGGTCGACGGTGATGTCGTCGACGATGCGCATGGGGCCCGGGCCGGCCACCAGCACCCGGTGGGCGAGGCCGACGGCCTCGGAGATGTCGTGGGTGACCAGCAGGATCGTGGGCGACTCCGCCGCGTGGAGGTCGCGCAGCACGTCGTGCATGCCCGCACGGGTGAGTGCGTCGAGGGCGCCGAAGGGCTCATCCAGCAGCCAGGTGGAACGGCCGGCGATGAGCGTGCGGGCAAGCGCGCCACGCTGGCGCATGCCGCCCGACAGGGCATGCGGGTAGTGGTCGGAGAACCCCTCGAGCCCCAGGCGGCGGATCGCCCCGGCAGCCAGCCGCCGCGCCTCGGCGGACCCCACGCCGGCCACCCGGGCGCCCATGGCCACGTTGTCGCCCAGCGTCAGCCAGGGCATGAGGGCGTCGCGCTGCGGCATCAGGGCCACGTCGCCGCCGGTGTTCACATGGCCGGCGTCCAGGGGCTGAAGGCCCGCGATGGCGTCGAGCAGGGTGCTCTTCCCGCAGCCCGAGGGGCCGATGACCGCCGTCACCTGACCGGCGTCGGCGATCAGGTCGACGCCGCCCAGCACGTCGAGCGGCGGTTCACCGCCCAGCGCGAGGCGGGCTCCCTCCACGGATATCGCGTGCCCACGAGGCACATGCACTCCCTTCGCTGGCATTACCCAGATCAGGTTCAGAGGGTCGAGGCCGGTTGCCTCCTCTCAGCCGCATGGCGGCTCCCCTGTGAGCGGGACGGTATCAGCCGTCCGGCATCAGCCCGCGGATGACTCGACCAGCTCGATCCGGTAGCCGTCGGGGTCGCGGATGAAGCAGATGGTCGACCCGCCCGGGCGCGACGCATACGGCGGCTTCTCGGGCGTGATGCCCTTGGTCGCCAGGTCGGCGAGCTCGGCATCCATGTCGTCGACCGACAGGGCGATGTGCCCGTAGGCCTCGCCCAGCTCGTACGGCTCGGTGCGCCCGTCGTTCAGCGTGAGCTCCAGCCGCTCGCCGTCACCGGGCAGGGCCAGGAATATGACGGTGGCGGTGTCGCCGCCCACGCGCTTGCGGCTGGTCTCCCGGAATCCCAGCGCGCCGTAGAAGGCGAGAGATCGCTGCTCGTCGAGGATGCGCAGCATCGTGTGGATGAGTGCCCTGGGCATTGGTGAGACCCCCGAGTTCGGTGACGACCCCAAGGCTAGCCACGCATGCCATTCGGGCGGGCGGCGCGTGCGCCGCCCGCCCGGGCCCCGCGTCCCGGCCGCAGGGCCTGGGCGTCGCGCATCCCCATACGCGACGCCAGCATCGCCGCCTCCCTGTCCAGCGGCGGCGATGGGTGCACCCTATGCGGGCCGCGCAGCCGGGTTATCGGCCCGGACGCCAGAGGTCGCACCGTGTCGTTTCGCCATCGGTACAGGTGGTGGCGGCCCTACTATCCACGGAGATGGACAGCGCGAACTACACGATCTCGGACGCGCATCCCCCCACGGGCGACCAGCCGCACGCCATCGCGGCCATCGGCGAGGGCCTCGCGGCGGGCGAGAGGTTCCAGACCCTGCTGGGCGTGACGGGCTCGGGCAAGACCTTCACGATGGCCAACATCATCGCCGAGTCGGGCCGCCCCGCCCTGGTCATCGCCCACAACAAGACCCTCGCGGCGCAGCTGTGCAACGAGTTCCGTGAGTACCTGCCCGGCGCCGCCGTCGAGTACTTCGTCTCGTACTACGACTACTACCAGCCCGAGGCGTACATCGCGTCCAGCGACACCTACATCGAGAAGGACGCATCGATCAACGACGAGATCGACCGCCTGCGGCACGCGGCAACGGCCGCGCTGCTGACGCGGCGCGACGTGGTGATCGTGGCGTCGGTGTCGTGCATCTACGGCATGGGGTCGCCCGAGCGCTACGCCGAGCGCCTGGTGATGCTGGAGGCCGGTGCGCAGATGTCCCGCGAGGACATCTTCCGCCGCCTGGTGGAGGTGCAGTACCAGCGCAACGACATGG